>QHSB01000076.1 GCA_003220335.1 Candidatus Rokuibacteriota bacterium | reverse complement strand
TCCGATCCAGCGGAGCAACGCGCGCGATCTCGCCACGCTCACCGGGAGACTGATCCACGACTACCCGATGTCGCGTCCGCTGCTCGGCGGCCAGACATTCGTCTACCGCGGCCGCGTCTACGCGCGGCACATCCCGCTCTTCAGCGATCCGGGTGGCGTGCAGGCGCTCAAGACGGGCTTCACGCAGGAGGCAGGCTACAACCTCGCCGTGTCCGCGTGGCGCGGCGGCCAGCAATTCCTCATGGTCGTGCTCGGCGCGCGCACGCGTGCGCTGTCGTTCCTCGACGCCAAGAAGCTCCTGCACTACGGCTTCGTCGAGACGGGCCTCGAGCCGGAGGCCGTGAAGCCGGCGCCCGGTCGCAAGTCCATCCGCGCCCGTCGCGCCACCGCGACCCGGCCAGCGCGATAGCGATCCGCGGCTACGTCTTCGACGCATACGGCACGCTGTTCGACGTCCACTCGGTCGTCGAGGCCGGGCGGGCGCTGACCGCGGACCCGTTCGCGCTCTCCGTGCTCTGGCGGCAGAAACAGCTCGAGTACACGTGGCTGCGCTCGCTGATGGGCCGCTACGAAGATTTCTGGGCGGTGACGGAGGCGGCGCTGCGCCACAGCCTGACACGCCTGAGCATCGCGGCGAGCGACGCCGACGTCGCGCGGCTGATGGACGCCTACCACCGGCTCGCGTGCTTTCCCGAGGTGCCGGAGGCGCTCGCGCGCCTGGCGGGGCGGCCACGCGCGATCCTGTCGAACGGCGCGCCGCGCATGCTGGCGGCCGCGGTGGCCTCGAGCGGTCTCGGCGGCGCGCTCGAGCACGTCATCTCCGTCGATCGCGTGAGGGTCTACAAGCCCGCGCCCGCGGTCTATGCGCTCGGCCCCGAGACCCTCGGCGTGCCGGCCGCCGATCTGCTCTTCGTCTCGTCGAACGCGTGGGACGTCGCGGGTGCGAAGGCGTTCGGCTATCGCGTCGCGTGGTGCAACCGCCAGGGCGCGCCGGAAGAGGGACTGGGACTGCGCGCCGATCACGTCGTCGCGCGCCTGACCGACATCCCCTGATCGCGTGTGCCGTTCGCGCCGAACGTCGGAGCGGTATTAGAGGAGCGCCACGGCTTCGCGGGGCGCTCCGAACGTTGGGGGGTGGGGGGCCATCTCGGGCCCCCCAATACAACAGGCCCATGTCGGGGCCCCCCAATACAACAGCCCGGGCGCCTACGCCTTACCGCTTGCCGAGCTTCTTGCGCTTCACGTAGGCCCAGATCTTCTTGGTCATTTCCGAGGGGCCGATCGGACCGCTGCCGAACACGGACTCGAGCGAGTCCTTGCAGCCCTTGAAGCTGATGTGGTAGCCACCGAACGCCTTCTTGCCCTTCGCCATGTCCCCTCCTCGTCGCCGGTGTGGTGAGCCCCGTCGTTCCTTAGAGCGCCAGGGGTATTACTACCACACGTACGAGGGGGACAAAACAAAAAACCCTACAGGTAGGGGGCTCTCGCCGAGGGCGATTATACCCCCTACCCGTATAACGCGCCCGCGCGCTCAGCCTCGGAAGGCCGGCATCACCTCGCGCGCGAACCAGCGCAGCTGCTCCTTGAACTCCTTGGGCGGCAGGCCCTCGGCCCAGTGGATCATGAAGTCCTCGAGCCCCGGATACCTGGCCTCGATCGACTTGATGCCCTCGATCACGTGCGCGGGCGGCCCGCAGAACCACGCCTTCTGCGCGATGCCGTCGGTGAGGTTCGGCACGCGCGCGGGGGCGCCCGGCGTGCCCCACGTGCGGCCGTGCTCATCGGCGTAGCGCACGAAGCCGAACGGTGCGAACCACTTGTACCGCTCGTCGTGCGACGGCTCGACGCGCCGCTTGGCCGCCTCGGGGGTGTCGGCGAGATAGATCCCGGCGCCCCAGATGACGTCCTCGCCGAGCTGCTTGCGCTGGCCGTGCTTCGCGCACGCGTCGCGATACGCCTTGATGACGTCGTCGAGGATCTTCTCGCCGTTGAGCGTGATCATCGCCTTGAACTTCTTGGACGCCATGTAGTCGATCGATTTGCTGCTGGCGATCGGCATCCAGATCTCGACGGGCAGGTGCTTGGGCCGCGGCACACAGGTGATGTCGGTCAGCTGGTAGCCGCGATACTCGACCGGCGGCGGCACGTCGTACGCCTTACCATGGTGGCTGAACGCCTCGTCGTTGAAGCACTTCAGCATGAGATCGACCTGCTCCTCGAACAGCTCGCGGTTGGCGGCCTGGTCGATGACGGGCGCGCCGAACGACTCGACCTCGCGCGAGTGGTACCCGCGCCCGACGCCCATGATCACGCGGCCGTCGGTGACGATGTCCGCCATCGCGTAGTCCTCGGCGAGGCGAATGGGATGCCACATCGGCAGCACGTTGAACGCGCAGCCGAGCTTGAGCCGCTTGGTCTGGGTGGCCAGCCACAGCGAGAGCTGGATGAGATTCGGGAAGCACTCGTAGCCCTCGCGCTGGAAATGATGCTCGGCCGTCCACAGCGCGTAGTAGCCGAGGGCGTCCATCTCCTGCGCGACGTCCTTCGCCGTCCAGAACACCTCGGCGAAGCGGTCGTTACCATAGCGGCGCTGGTCGGCGGGCGTCCCCGCCAGACCGATGTTCTCGAGCTCGATCTGACCGACGTACAGGGAGTGAAATCGCTTGATCATCGAGCCGTCCATCCTCCATCGACGACGAGTGTGTGACCGGTGACGTACGAGGCGGCCTCGCCGGCGAGGAACACGGCACAGGCCGCGATCTCATCGACGGTGCCACGGCGCTCGGCCGGCGTGATGGCCTTGATGGCGGCGTCGTCGCCGCCGACCCCGCGCATCACCGGCGCGTCGCCGCCGAGGATGCGCACGGTATTGGCGCGAAGCCCGGTCTGCACGGCGCCGGGACCGATGGCGTTGACGGTGATGCCCTGGGCGGCGTGCGTGATGGCGAGCTGCCGCGTGAGCCCCACCACGCCGTGCTTGGACGCGGTGTACGCGGGACCGCCGCCCGAGCCCACGACGCCGGCCACCGAGGCGATGTTGACGATGCGCCCGCGCCGCGCCGCCACCATGTCGACGAGCGCGCGCTTGCACGCGTAGAACGTCCCGCTGAGGTTGATGGCGATCACGCGCTCCCAGACGGTCGGCGTGAGCTCGGTCACCGGCGCGTAGCC
>QHSB01000075.1 GCA_003220335.1 Candidatus Rokuibacteriota bacterium | reverse complement strand
CGGGAACGAGCGCGCTCACGCGGCCAACTCCTGCAACATGGTCGCGAATGATACCACCTTCCTTGAGACCTCCCGACGGCGGCGGTATACTCGCGCCCGCACGACGCCCACCGATCCGTTCGGCCGCGTGCGTCACTCAACGAGGAGGCACAGAGCATGCGCCAGACCCGCCGTGAGTTTCTCAAGACCACCACGCTCGCCGCCGGCGCCACGTCCGTCGGCGGCTTCCCGCTCATCGCGCGGGCGCAGGCCTCGAAGGTGGTCGTGTGGTGGAACAAGGGCTACTACCCCGAAGAAGACGCCGCCATGCAGAAGATCGTGA
>QHSB01000074.1:3953-8004 GCA_003220335.1 Candidatus Rokuibacteriota bacterium | reverse complement strand
CGGCCAGACCTTCCAGACGGGCGGCGATATTCACGCCGTCGCCGTAGAGCCGCTCACCCTGGACGATGACGTCACCGAGATTGATACCGATCCGAAACCGCATCTGCCGGGGAGGCGGCAGATCGGCGTTGCGCGACTGAAGCGCGCGCTGAATGTTGACCGCGCACTGAACGGCGTCGACGACACTGACAAAGTCCGCCAGGACGTTGTCGCCCGGAGAGTCCACGACGCGCCCGCCGTGGCGGGCGACCGCGGCGCTGATGACCTCACGATACTCGGTGAGCGCGCGGACGGTCCCCAGCTCGTCCTCACCCATCAGACGGCTGTAGCCTTCCACGTCAGCGCTCAGAATCGCGGCAAGCTTGCGCTCCGCCGGACGCTCGTCCATGTCGGGGAATTCTACGCGCGATGTACGGCAATGCACCTCGCCGTGTGTCGTCGGCGTCCCTGAGCCGGCTGGCGCCGGCTAGAAGGTCAGCTTGTCGCCGGGAATGATATTCTTGGTCGTCGGGTCGACCAGCGTGACCTCCGACGAATGCTCGGCCCGCACCTGTGTGATTTTGATCTGGGGCCCGAGCGGCGTCACCGTGCCGCCCTTGCCGAAGCGGATTCCCTGCGCAGCGCTGACCCAGCCGAGGTCGATCATCGTCTGGATGAGACCGGCGGCGGCGCTCGAACCGTCGGTCCGTCCGATCGTCGACCTTGCCAAGCCAGTGGACCTCCGTCTTGGCCGTCTGCGCCCACGTCGGCTCTACCGCCAGCGTGAGTGTGGCGGGTCATGATTCCCGTCCGGCCTGTTGGGCCAAGGTCCAATAGGCCGGCGAGATGCCATCCGCCAGACTGCAGGCCTCAGCAAGGGGAGGCAGAGCGAATTCCCCGAGCGATTGGAAGATTTGCATCACCGCATCCACGATGTGATCGCGCAAGTCGATGAGTAGAAGACCCTGGCACGCCGCTTGCCACCGTCAGTAGTTTCGAGACGCAAACAAAGGAGGCGTTATGGCCGACACATGGAAAGAAGCCGAGAAGGCAGCTCAACGCGGCGTGGCAGCAGCCCAGGATGAGGCGGCCCGCGTCGCGGCGAATGCGACCAAACAGCTTGGCGACCTCTCCAAGAAGGGTCAAGAGTTCGCACGTGAGGCGGACCAGCGGATCGCGGAGTACACCGGCCGTTCGAGCGACGCCTGGATCAAGGAAGGCTCGCGATTCATCAAAACCCGCCCATGGACCGCCGTCGCCATGGTTGCCGTCGCGGCCTACCTCGTCGGCAAACTCCGAGGATAGCCGTCGAGCGGATTCCGATCGCCCATGGACGCACAGACGACGCCGTTGAGTGCTGTCGTGGCCGACGACGAGCCGGAAATTCGCGACCTCATCTCGGAGTACCTTAGCAAGCTGGGTTACCAGGTGACGCAGGCGGGTGACGGGCTCGAGGCGCTGCTCCACGTCAGGGACCTCCGCCCGACCTTGCTCATTCTCGATCTCATGATGCCCCGGCTCGGCGGGATCGATGCCCTCGGCCACATCCGAAGGAGCTACCCGAACGTCGCCATCATCGTCCTGACCGGAACCACGGACGACGCGCTTCGCGGTCGCGTGATCGGCCTGGGCGCGGCCGCCCTGCTGCCGAAGCCGCTGGATCTCGACATTCTGGGCACGATCATCGGCACCATCGCCCCGCGGGCCGTCTAGACCGGACCACTCACGAGCGCTTCTCGTTTCGGAGGGTGTCGTCGATCAACGAGAGAAGTCCTCTCACGTCGAGGGGCTTGGTCAGATACGCGCGGGCCCCCTGCTCGAGCAGCCTTGAAATTTGGCCAGGAGTCGCGTCGGCGCTGAGGATCACCACGGGGATTGCCTTTGTCGTCGGGTCGGCAAGCAGCCGGGCCAGGACGTCGGCACCAGGCATGTCCGGGAGGTGCAGATCCAAGATGATCAGGTCTGGTCGGTGGGCACACGCCAACTCCAGGCCACGGCTGCCCTGCATCGCGGATAACAGGGTCACCCCGGACCGGCGCGCGATGATGCGTTCGAGCAGCCGCAGGTTCGAGAGGTTGTCCTCGATATACAACACCGTCCCCCGAATGCTCGCGGCCGCGCCGGTCTGCGCCTCGATGTCTGCTGCCGCGTGTGCGGGCAGTGACTGGCCATCGGCCAGGAACAGTTCCACCGTGAAGGTCGCACCCTCGCCGACCGTACTCCTTGCCGTCAGCGTCCCGCCCATCGCTTCGACGAGGCGCAGCGAGAGCGCGAGACCCAGGCCCGTCCCCTCGATCCCCGTCTGCTCGGCGCCCAACCGGTCGAACGGCCTGAACAATCGGTTCATCATCTCGGGCGCGATCCCGCCGCCGGTGTCAGCCACCGTGAAGCGCAATCGCCCCGACGAACCATCCTCGCACCCCACGCGTACCGCCCCGCCCTGACGGTTGTACTTGACGGCGTTCGAGAGCAGATTCAAGAGGACCTGCTGGAGTCGCTGACGGTCGGCGGTGACGTAGCGTCCGACTGGAGCAGGCTCGAGGATCTGGATGCTCCGTGCGGCAGCCTGAGGCCGAATGAGAGCGAGCGCAGCGCGAAGAACCTCGTCGGCCGAGACCGGTTCCGGCGACATCGCGAGGTTGCCGGCCTCGATGCGCGCAACGTCGAGGACTTCATTGATGAGGCCGAGCAGGTGACGTCCGCCCTTCAGAATGTGATCGACACTCTCGCGTTGGTTCCCGTCCGGGACCTCGAGCTCGAGCAGCTGGGCGAAGCCGATGATGCCGTTCAGTGGTGTGCGTAACTCGTGGCTCATCCGCGAGAGAAACTCGCTCTTTGCCCGGTTGGCGCGATCGGCCTCCTGTTCCGCCCGACGGCGTTCGCCGATCTCTCGCTGCAGTTGCTCGTTGGCCGAGCTCAGCTCGGCGGTTCGTTCCTGCACACGCAGCTCGAGCTCCTCGGCCTGGCGCGTGATGCGCTCGTGGAGCCGGGCCTGCTCGAGCACGATGGCGAGCTGGGCGGCCACTTCCTGCGCGATGCTGATCTGCTCGGTCGAGAAGTCGCTCGGCGACCCGCCGAAGCTCACCGAACCGATCAGCTCACCGCGGGCGATCATCGGGACCACCATATACGCTCGGACGTCGGATGCGAGGAGGGCTTCCGCCTCGGAACTCGCGGGCAGCGAGTGGACATCGACCACCTGTGGTTCACCCCTCCGCAAGGCCTCCAGGTCGCCCGCCAAACGCAACGAGTAGCGGACGGCCGGGCCGCGATAGAACCGACGGCGACCGACGGCGGCGAGCCACTCGACTTCTCCGGCCCGTAGGTCGAACAGATTCACGATGGCGCGGGGGACTCCCAGCAAGTCCCGCAAGCGCGGAAGGATGGCCTCGGCGATCTCCACCGGGGCTTTCGCCGCAATGAGGGCCCGGTCGATCTCGTGCAGCATCGTGAGCCGCTCGGTGGATCTGGCCAGCGCGGCAGCGGTTCGCCGCTCATTGCGCAGCGCGAGCCCCCCGAGCCCGGCGAGCCCCACGGTCAAGATCACGCCAACGGCCCCTGACGCGATGAGGAGCACGCGGACCCGCTGAAGAGCGACGTCCTTCTGACTCTGGACGACGACACCCCAGCCGAGCGTGGGGAGCCAGCGGTAGGCGGACAGGGTCACCACGCGGTCCACCGAGTTCTCGAGTTCCGCCACCCCCGTGCGGCCCTCGAGCACGCGCCGCACCACGGGGAGGTTGACGTAGTCGCCGAAATGCTCGGCGCCCGTCCTCGTGCGGTGGAATACGAGTTGGCCCTTGCGGTCGACGACGAAGAGGTCGCCGCCAGGGATCTGGATCGGCAGAAGCCAGTCCCGCAGCACGTCAAGGCGCTGCACGGAGGCGAGAATGCCGATGACCCGCGCGTCGACGTCGCGGATCGGTATCACCAGCGCGACCGCTAAGGTATGGCCGAGATCCGTCGTGTACACGTCGGACATGTAAGGCTGCCAGGTACGGCTCACGCCGAGATACCAGTCACGAGACGCGTAACTTCGACCGTGGATCTCCGGCGTGTCGGGCTCGGTCGC
>QHSB01000074.1:0-3927 GCA_003220335.1 Candidatus Rokuibacteriota bacterium | reverse complement strand
CGTAGGACTGCAGAACGTTGAGATAGCCGTGCTCTCGGGCCTCGATCGAGGCGGCGACGCTCCGGGCGATGGCGTCCTTTTGAGCGAGATGTTCGCGCTCCTCAACGCCAATCGCCTTGGCGAAAAAGAAGCCGGAGAGCGCGAAGACGGCGAGGACGAACACGACCACGGCTGCATAGATCGAGCGCGAGCTGCGAAGCCAGCGGAACTGGCGAGGCACGTCTCCGCCCATAACCAATGGAAGCACGGATGCCATGGCGAGACCAACGTGCAAATTCCCCCTATAAATCCTCCTCGACCCGACGCGATGGAGCCGCCTCGGCGGCCGTGGCCGAGGCGACACCCCAGCCGTTTTACCGGTTTCGAGCCAGGGCCTGCTGAGGGAGAAGCATCACGAGATGAATGCAACGTTTCCAACGGTGCGGGGGCGAGCGATCTGGGGACAGGAGCGTGTGATGAGCACGTTTCTCGACACGAACAACTCGTACGACGTGTGAATTCTTGCTAGATCACCGCGCCGCGTAACCACGTCCGGCGCCGCCGCCTCAAAAAAAGTGGCGCTACCTTCCGGAATCGGAGAGCGATCATAACGACGCACACGCTCGACGTTCTCGCCCACCCACGGGTCCGCGACAGGAGAAGAGCATGACCCCGGCTCATCGCATTGACATTCATCAGCATGTCGTACCGCCCTTCTGGGCGCACGCCCTGCCCACGCATGGCGGCGATCCCTCGGGCACCGTGATTCCTCAGTGGTCGCCCGACAGCGCGATCGATTTCATGGACTCCCAACAGGTCGCGACCGGGATCCTCTCGCTGACCGCGCCGAGCGTCATCGGCTGGGACAAGAGCGAGCGACGGAGGATGGCGCGTCGCGTGAACGAATACACGGCGGATCTCGTCACGAAGCGGCCCGATCGTTTCGGCAACTTCGCGACGCTGCCGCTGCCCGATGCCGAGGGCGCCCTCTGGGAACTCGAGCACGCGCTCGACACGCTGCGGGCCGACGGGGTGATCCTCTTCGCCAACTATGCGGGGAAATATCTCGGCGAGGCGGCGTTCGAGCCAATCTGGTCGGAGCTCCACCGCCGCCACGCCGTCGTGTTCGTCCATCCCGGGCAGCCACCTCTTCCGACGGCGGCCGGCGTCCCAGGCCCGCTCGTCGACTACCCGTTCGACACCACTCGAGCCGCCGTCCAGCTCGTGCTGAACGGCATCGTGGACCGGTATCCCGGAGCCCGCATCATCCTCGCGCATGCCGGCGGCTTCCTGCCTTACGCCTCGCATCGCTTCGCCGAGCTCGCGCGCGTCTTCCGGCCCGCTGCCGCGAAGCCGGCCGACATTCTGGCGACCTTCCAGCGGTTCTACTTCGACACGGCGCTGTCATCGGGTCCGGCGGCGTTGCCGAGCCTCAAGGCGTTCGCCGGCAGCGGGCACATGGTGTTCGGCAGCGACTTCCCCTACGCGCCCGCCGGCATCGGCGCGTCCTTCACCGCCAAGCTGGACGCCGGTAACGGCCTGACGGCCGACGAGCACAGGGCGATCAACCATGGCAATGCGTGCGCCCTGTTTCCGCGGCTCGCCAGAAGAACAGAGCCGACAGTTGAAGCCGCCTGATGCCGCTGCTGATTCTACGGTTGCCAGCCCCCGCCCAACGCCGAGTAGAGCTGAACCATGGCGAGCAGCTCGTTCAAACGGGCTTGCGCCAGGCCCAGCTCCGCCGAGTCGGAAATGCGCGCGGCATCCTGTCTATTGACCCAGAGGTCGGCGGCAGCGTAGCGTCAGGCCTCCGAAACGAGGAGAGCTCGTGAGCGACCCATTCACCGCCCGGATCCTTATCGTCGACGACGAGCCGACGAACGTCCGACTTCTCGAGCGTATCGTCCGGAACGCCGGGTGGACGGACGCCCGTTCGACGACCGACTCGCGCGAGGCCGCTGCGCTGCACGCCGAATTTCGATCGGATCTCGTGCTCCTCGACTTGATGATGCCGTACCTGGATGGTGTGGCAGTCATGAAGCAGCTGCGGTCGACGGTCGCGGACGCTGAGTTCCTGCCCATCGTGATCTTGACGGCGGATGCCACCGGCGACGCGAAGCGGCGGGCCCTGGACGCCGGCGCGACGGACTTTCTCACGAAACCGTTCGACCACATGGAAACCGGCTCTACCTCGAGCGCGAGCAGCAGAAGCGCTCGCTCGAAGCCACGGTGCGCGAACGCACAGAGCAACTCCTGCAGAGTGAGAAGGTCGCCACCATGGGCTCGCTGCTCGCCGGGGTGGCCCACGAGCTGAACAACCCGCTCGCCGTCGTGATGGGCCAGGCGATGCTGCTCCGGGAGAGCGCCGCCAATTCGCCGTTCGCGGCCCGCGCGGACAAGATCCACGCGGCCTCCGAGCGGTGCGCCCGGATCGTGAAGAACTTCCTCGCGCTGGCGCGGAGCCGCCCGCCGGAGCGCGGCCCGGTCGCGCTCGGCGGCGTCGTGACGCAGGCGGTCGAGCTCCTGGCGTACGAGCTGCGGACTTCCTCGATCGAGGTCGAGGTACGCCTCTCGGAGGCGGTGCCGGTCTTCCAGGCCGACGGTCACCAGCTGCACCAGGTCATCGTCAATCTCCTCGCCAACGCGCACCACGCGATGCGCCGGATCGGCGGACTCCGCCGCATCATCCTGACGAGCGCGTTCGACGCGGCGACGGCACGCGTTCGCCTGACGATCACCGACACGGGGCCGGGCATTGCGCCGGAGCTGCAGGCGAAGATCTTCGAGCCGTTCTTCACCACCAAGCCGCCCGGCGAGGGGACGGGCCTCGGCCTCTCGCTGTGCCGCGGGATCGTTGAGGAGCACGGCGGCACCCTGACCGTCGAGAGCCAGCCCGGGCACGGCGCGACGTTCGTCATGACGCTTCCGGTGATCACCGCGCGACGCTCGTCGAGACGCTGGAGCACGATGGTCACACGGTCGATGTGGCAAGCGACGGCATCGCGGCCCTCGCCCGGGTGCACAGCGCGGACTTCGACCTCATCATCACCGACACGAAGATGCCGCGCATGGACGGTCCGGCCTTCTACCGGGAGCTGATTCGACGGCGTCCGATCTTCACGCGTCGGGTGGTCTTCGTCACCGGCGACCTGATGGACCGGGACAAGCGCGAGTGGCTCGAATCCACCGGGTGCCTGACCCTCGCGAAACCGTTCGACGTGAACGACGTCCGGCGCGCGGTGCATCGCGTCCTCTCAGCGGCCGTGTGACAGAAAATCCCTTGACAGCTCGGTCGTCCGCGCTGTAGGTGGGGGCAGCAAGAGCCAGCGACTGACGCGTACTGACCCGTGGGGGCGTTCCGACAATGGTGGCTTGTGTCACTGCCCGCTGCGATCGCTCTCTCGAGCCGTCCGCCAGCCTGCACCGCGCGCCAGCTTCGTTGGGCGCGCGCCCGGCGTGGACGTCGCTGGAAACGCTTTTCACCGTCGTCCGTTGCCTTCGCCTCCGCTACAGCCCTCGTCGCATCCGGGGACAGGAGTGAACGCATGAAAGCCAGCGATGTCTGCGCGGTCGCGTTCGTGGTCCTATCAGCCGTCGCCTCACCCGCCTGGGCCCAGGTGCCCGGCCCGAACAATGCCATCACGGACGTGCCCGGCATCAGCGTCGGCCACTTCACGGGCCATTCTTTGACGGGCACAACGGTCGTGCGGGCCGAGCACGGCGGCCAAGGCGTGGCAGGTGGCGTGAGTCAGCGCGGAGGGGCTCCCGGGACGCGCGAAACCGACCTGCTGAAGCCGGAGAACATGGTCCAGATCGTCAACGCCATCACGTTGAGCGGCGGCAGCGCCTACGGCCTGGCCGCGGCCAGCGGGGTCATGCAGTGTCTGGAGTCACAAGGAGTCGGATTCCCCGTGCCCGGGGGCGTCGTGCCCATCGTTCCGACGGCGA
>QHSB01000073.1 GCA_003220335.1 Candidatus Rokuibacteriota bacterium | reverse complement strand
CCGGCCAGGATGGGATCGCTCGATTGCGCCCACGCCGGCACGCGGCCGCTCGCCACGAGGGCGGCGCCGCCACCCAAGATCTGGAGAACCTGCCGTCGTGAGAACGGTCCCATCGCCGGAATGCTACCATCGCCGCCATGACGCCGAGATTCCTCGCGGCCGCGGCGACGCTTCTGGTCGTCGCCACACCGGCGGCCGCGCAGTTCCCGATCTTCGACGCGCACATCCACTACAGCCAGCCGGACTGGAGCGCGTACACGCCGGAGCGCGCGCTCTCGATCCTGGCGCAGGCCGGCGTGCGCCGCGCGATCGTGTCCAGCACACCGGATGACGGCACGCTGCTGCTCTACGACCGCGCGCCGGCCGGCATCGTGCCGTTCCTGCGTCCGTATCGCACGCGCGAGGACATGGGATCGTGGACGCGCGACCCGGCGGTGGCGGCGTACGTCGAGGAGCGCCTGAACCGCCGCAACGTCTACCGCGGCATCGGCGAGTCGCACTTCGGCGCCGAGGACGTCGAGGCGCCCACCGTGCGGCGCATCGCCGAGCTGGCGAAGGCGCGCGGACTCTTCTTGCAGTGCCACATCGACGAGACGACGGTCGAGAAGATGCTGACGGCGTACCCCGGCGTGAAGATTCTCTGGGCGCACGCCGGTATGTCGTCGGCGGCGGCGACGGTCGCGCGGCTCGTCGACCGCTATCCGATGCTCTGGGTCGAGCTGGCGCTGCGCACCGACGTCGCGGCGGACGGCACGCTCGATCCGGAGTGGCGCGCGCTCTTCGTCCGCCATCCCGATCGCTTCATGGTGGGCACCGATACGTGGACGACGTCGCGCTGGGAGGCCGTGCGGCCCGCGACGGCGGCGGTGCAGCGCTGGCTGCTGCAGCTCCCGCGCGACGTCGCCGAGCAGATCGCCTGGAAGAACGGCGAGCGCCTCTTCCCTCCGCCGTGATCAACAGGAAGACCGAGGGGCGAGATCGAGGAGCGTCACGGCTTCGCCGCGACGCCCCGAGCGTTGGGGCTATGGGGGTCATTTCGGGGCCCCCATCCAAACGGACGGCCATCTCGGGGCCCCTATGGGCTGGCGCGGTCTAGAGGAGCGGCACGGCTTCGCCGGGACGCTCCGAAGGCTGGGGGGTTGGGCGGCCATTTCGGGGCCCCCATCCAAACGGGCGGCCATCT
>QHSB01000072.1 GCA_003220335.1 Candidatus Rokuibacteriota bacterium | reverse complement strand
CCGTCTCTTCGCGCACCTCGCGCAGGGCGGCGTCGGCGGCCGACTCGCCGGGATTGAGCGCGCCCTTGGGCAGCGTCCACACGGGCTGGTTGCGGAGATCGCGGGCGCGGATGAGCAGCACGCTGCCCCGCTCGTCGACGACGAGACCGCCGGCGGAGAACTGGAGCAGCGGGTGCGGCCGCGACGCGGGACTCATGACCTCATGATACCCTCACGCGAACCACGTCCATGCTGCGCCCGACCATCGCCGCCGTCGTCGTCGTCGTCGCCGCGCTCGTCGCGACGAGCGCCGGCGCCCAACCGGCCGCGGAGCGGCGGCCGCCCGGCAAGCAGAACGACGCCGCCGACGCGTACGGCGAGATGCTCCGCCGCACCGACTCCGACGCGTACGCGCGTTACGTGCGCCTGCGCGCCGCGCGCGACGCGAGCCTCGCCGAGCTGAACCGCGCGCAGGACCGTTACCGCTCGGCCGGCCCGGAGCTGCGCGCCGTCTCGCTGCCGCAGATGCGAGCGGCGCGCAAGAAATACGCGGCCGACGAGGCCGCCTTTCTCGACTTCCTGGACGAGCGCGACCGCAAGACGCTCGAGCAGTACCGCGCCGCGACCGAGCAGATCAACAAGCTCCTCGAGCAGCGCACACGCGCCCGCGAGGACCTCAGGGAGCTGACGAAGGAGTGAGTGGCGGCGCGCTGCGCGAGCACTTCCCCGCGGGATTCACGCCACGACCCGAGCAGACACGGCTGCTCGACGCGCTCGAGGGCGCGCTGGCCGAGGCCGACCTGGACGCGAAGGCGCCGCGGCTCTTCGTCGTCGAGGCGCCGCCCGGCGTCGGCAAGAGCCATCTCGCGGTGACGCTGGCGCGCTGGAGCGGCGACGCCTACCTGCTGACCTCACAGAAGCTGCTGCAAGACCAGTACGAGCGGGAGTTCGGCGACGTCGTCCAGGTGGTCAAGGGCCGCGACAACTACGCCTGCGAGCGGTATCCGGACGCGCGTGTGCCGACCTCGCTCGGCATGTGCCGCCGGCCGCGCGGCCCGCTCTGCCAGTGTCCGTACGCGCGCGCGAAGGCGGCCGCCCTGTCAGGCCCCGTCTTCTGCGCGAACACGTGGTACTTCGCCACGCTCCGCCACTGGCACGCCGAGCAGCTGCCGCGCCGGCGTCTGCTGATCGTCGACGAGGCGCACAACCTCGAGGGTCAGCTCGTCAGCGTCTACGCGGTACGCTTCACGGCGCCGGAGATGAAGGAGTGGTTCGGCGGCGCCCTGCCGCGTCTGGACACCGCCGACGAGTACCGACCGCTGCTCGCGCCGCACGTCGAGCGCCTCGACGCCGAGCTGGAGGCGATCGGGCGGGCGCTGGAGGCCGTGCGGCCGCCCGACCTCGAGCCCGACGTCTTCTTGCAGATGCCACCCTCGCGCGAGGAAGCGATCCTGCTCGAGCAGCGCGACGCGCTCGACGGCGCGCTGGCGCGGCTGCGCGCCTTCGTGGAGGGTGAGTCCACCGAATGGGTCGTGCGCTACGCGCCCGAGCCCGGCGCGACGCTGGAGCTGACGCCACTCGGCGTCGCCGTCGAGGCCCGGGCTCTGCTCACCGAGTGCGCCGAGATCACCGTGCTGCTGTCGGCGTACCTCGGCCCCGCGACGGCGGTCGCGGAGACGCTGGGCTTCGAGGCCGACGACGCGCGCGCCTTCGCCACACCCTCGCCGTTTCCGCTCGAGCAGCGGCCGATCGTCTACCGGCCCGTGGGCGCGCTGTCGCGCGCGAGTCTGCCCGCGCTGGAGCCGGCGCTCTTCGCGGAGATCGTCAGCATCCTGGGCGCGCATCCGCGCGACAAGGGGCTGATCCACGTCGCCTCCTACGCGGTCGCGCGGCGCCTGATGGCCGACGTCGCGCAGCGCGCGCCGGCCGAGGCGCGCCGGCTGATCTTCGTCGAGTCCTCCGACGCCAAGACCGCCGCCCTCGAGCGGCATCGCGCGTCGCCCGCGCCCACCGTGCTGCTGTCGCCGTCCCTGCGTGAGGGCGTCGACCTGCCCGACGACTTCCTGCGCTTCCAGATCGTCACCAAGATGC
>QHSB01000071.1 GCA_003220335.1 Candidatus Rokuibacteriota bacterium | reverse complement strand
ACACCATCACCGGCGAGGGCCTCAAAGAGGCCATGGCCGGCACGCAGGTGGTGATCGACCTCGCCAATTCGCCCTCATTTGAAGACAGGGCGGTGCTGGAATTCTTCGAGACCTCCGGCCGCAATCTTCTCGCGGCGGAGGCCGCAGCCGGCGTCCGGCACCATGTCGCGCTCTCCATTGTCGGAACCGACCGGACGCCCGACAACGGCTATTTCCGCGCCAAGGTCGCCCAAGAGAAACTGATCGAAAAGTCCGCTATCCCCTACACCATCATCCGGTCGACCCAGTTCCTGGAATTCCTCGGCGGCATCGCCGCTTCAAGTACAGATGGAAGCATGGTCAGGCTTTCGCCCGGCCTGTTCCAGCCCGTCGCGGCGGACGACGTTGCTGCCATCGTCGCCGATGTGGCGCTCGCGGCGCCGCGAAACGGCATCGTCGAGATCGCCGGCCCCGAACGAGCGCCGTTCAACGAAATCGTCGCCCGCTATCTGAAGGCGCTCGGCGACCCGCGTCAGGTTGTGAGTGACCCCGAGGCCCGATACTTCGGCGGCCGGGTCGAGGAGCGCTCGCTCGTGCCGTTGGGCGAAGCGCGCCTCGGCCGCATCGGTCTCGACGACTGGCTCCGCCGCTCACCGGCAAAAGCCTGACGCGCAAACATTCAGACTGAGAATCCAGAGTCATCGATTCTGCGATGGCGTGTCCCGACTACGATCCTGAAAGGAACAAGATGAAGAAGCCCCACGTGTACTTCCGCGCTTACCTGGCGGCACTCCTGATGCTCGCAGCCGTCCCGGCCGAAGCCGCAGACGTGAAGGAACTGTTCGCGATCGATCTCGCGGACTACCCGGGTAAGGAGGGTCGCATGCTTGAGGTGTCGTATCCGCCGGGCGCACGAGACATGGTCCATCGGCACGACGCCCATGCGTTCGTCTACGTGCTCGAAGGCCAGATCGTCATGCAGTTGAAAGGCCAACCTGCCGTCACGCTCAAGGCGGGGCAGACGTTCTACGAGGGTCCTACCGATGTTCACGTCGTGGGGCGCAACGCCAGCAACACGGAGCCGGCCAGGTTCGTCGTGGTGCTGCTGAAGGCCAAGGGCGCTCCCATCCTCACGCCGGTGAAAGAATGATGCTCGGCACCGTGCGCCCCACCCGCCACCGATCAGCTGCACACGTCTCGCGAGGAACTATCTGCGCGCACGAGCGGCAGGTGGTGCGCGCCGTCGCGAACGGCGGCTCGACCATGTTTGAGGTGCGGAGATGCTTCCAGTGCTCGGCGGGGAAGTCGAAGAACGTCAGCAACACGTCGGCGTCCTTCTCAAGCGTCATCAAGGCCTCCGGGTACTTCGGACCATACTCGACCGCGAACCGCCTGACGGCCTCGCGCACCTGCGCGCGGGTCTCGGAGTACGTGACCTCGCGCAGCGCGGCCTTCACGCGCGGCTGTTAGCGCTTCGATGGCCTCACCGTCCTCGATTGACGACCACCGGGATACCGGTCGACGTTTCCCTCAGCGAATCGGTCGTCGATCAGCAGATTGTCGCCGACCGTCGCCGCGGTCTCGCCGATGCAGCGGACGCTCGTTCGAGATCCTATGACGTTGGAAGCAGTGGCTCGGTGTCATTGTGAACCGCGCGCCATCGTGGAGGTCAGTACAACCAGATGATGTAGCGCCGCCGGCGCGATGCGGTAGGACGAAGCGTTGACGTGCGGTAGGTGCCCGCCTTCGGTCGGCCCTGAACTCGTGTACGTCTCGTGCGGCGTCGAGACGTCAGCCGCCGAGGCCCTTCGCCTGGTAGACGGCCGTGGCGCGCGGGCCGGCGAGGAAATCGATCAGGGCTCGGGCCGCGGCGGTATCCTGGGCGCCGCTTGCCAGCCCGACGGAGAAGACAGTCACTGTCTGCAGCTCGCCAGGCAACGGCCCGACGACGTCCACGCCGGGCGCCGCTATGAGCACGGGAATCTGTGCAGCGGCGAGATCGATCGCGCCGGCCGCTAGCATCTCCGCAGCTTTGCTGCCGGTATCCTTCGATTTGCCTCTCACCTCTTCGGCGATCCCGAGCCGTTCCAGAACTCGGGCGAACGCCATGCCGGACGGGGCTTCGCGCGAATAGCCGATGGACTTCGCCGATAGCACCGCGGCCTTCAACGCATCCGGCGTGCTGATGTCCGGCTTCGGCGCGCCGGCCTTGACCGCAACACCAACCCCAGACCGCGCAACGTCTTTTTTGCTATCGCCCACGACCTTCCCCTGCTTCGCGAGGTCGTCGATGATCGTGCTCGGCAGGATGAGCACGTCGGCCGGCACGCCCTCAAGGAGCCGCGTCTTCAGCACCGCGGGAAGATCGTACGTGACGGCGACCCGATGGCCGGTCGCCGCTTCGAACTGCGAGAACAGCTCCGGCGTGGCCGGTTGCATCCCGACCGTGCTCAGAACCTTTATCTCGGCGGCTTCGCCGCGTTCCACTGCGAGCAGGGCGACGAGCGCGAGTCCGAGCCGTGCGACGAGCCGCATCATTCGATGATCTGATCGGCCCGCAGAAGCACCGACGGCGGGATGGTGAGGCCGAGGGCCTTCGCCGTCACGCCGCTCGGCGGCGGATTGCGTGGTAGACCACCAAGAGGACGACCGCGCCGACGACGGCAACGATCAGGCTATAGATATTTAGCCCGGTCACCCCGTGCATACCGAACAGACTGAACAACCAGCCGCCGACGACCGCTCCCACGATGCCCAGAGCGATGTCGAGGAAGAACCCTTCCCCCGTTTTGTTGACCAGCTTACTGCCGATGAAGCCCGCGATCAGGCCGAGCACTACCCACGAGATGATCGACATGGTTGATCTCCTCTCTTGGCCGCGCGCACGGCACGCTTTATTACCCAGTCGTCCCCAACGCGTTCCGCAGGTGACGCGCACGCAGGCGGAAGGCGAGCGTCAGCATGATGAGGCCGAAGAAGACGGCGTAGCCTCCGATGATCCAAACGAGCGTCAGAATGCCAACGCCAGGCGCGACGACGAGAATGAGGCCGAAAACCACCGACAGCACGCCGCTCGCAATCAGAAGCCACTCACCGTGGGCGCGATGAAGATGAACCGCCGCGACGATCTCCAGCACGCCCGTCACAATGGCCCAGGCGCCGATAATGAGCGTCAGAACCACCGCCGTGGCGCCGGGGAGGATGAAGGCGACGAGGCCGGCCGCGATCCCGAGGACCCCCCGCCAGAGGAGCGAGCCGAAGCGCTCGTGATGTTCTGCCGCCTTCACCCCGGCCACTATGGCCAGCACTCCGTCGATGAGCGCGTACGCCCCGAAGAGCGCGATCAGAACCACGAGGGTCAACCCGGGCATGACAAACGCGGCCACTCCGAAGAGGACTGCCAGCGCACCTCGCAACGCGAGCGCCCACCAGTTACGGACGAGCACGACCGCCATCGCACACCCCCTCCGTTCCGTGGTGCCGTGAAGTTAACCCATCACGGCGGCGTGCGCACGTGGACTGTTATTCGATCACCTGATCCGCCCGCAGCAGTAGCGACGGCGGGATCGCGAGGCCGAGAGCCTTCCGATCCTTGCCAGTCCGTAGGTAAAGGCGACATGTCTTT
>QHSB01000070.1 GCA_003220335.1 Candidatus Rokuibacteriota bacterium | reverse complement strand
CGAGACCAGAGACGACCTGCTGGAGACGCTGCTCCCCTTCTTCAAGGCCGGCCTCGAAGCGAACGAGTTCTGTGCGTGGGTCGTCTCCGAACCCCTCACCGAGCAGGAGGTCTGGCAGGCATTGGACCGGGCCGTTCCCGGCCTCGACCGGTACGTCTCCGACCAGAGCATCGAGGTCTTGAAAGCCCGGGACGTGTATCTGGCGGGAGGAGAGATCAATCTCCTTCGGATCATTGGCAACTGGAGCGCGAAGCTCAAGCGGGCGCTGTCCGGAGGCTACCAGGGCATCCGGGTGAGCGGAAACACCGCGTGGCTCGAGCAGAAGCACTGGCGGGACTTCATGGAGTACGAGATGGAGCTGAACCGGGGCATTGGCGATCAACCCATGCTGGTGCTCTGCACGTATCCGCTGATGACGAGCGGAGCGACCGAGTTCCTCGATGTGGCGGGCACCCACCAGTTCGCCGTTGCCAAGCGTCGTGGCCGTTGGGAAATGGTCGAGACGCCTCAGCTCACGCAGGCGAAGGCCGAGATCGCCCGGCTCAACCGCGATCTGGAACAGCGGGTGCTCGAGCGCACGACGGAGCTGGAGGCGGCGATCGGGGACCAGAAGCGGGCCTCGGAGGCGCTGCAGGAGGCGCAGAAGGCGCTGGCGCACGTCACGCGGCTCACCACCATCAGCGAGCTGACGGCATCGCTGGCCCATGAGGTGAACCAGCCGCTCACCGCCATCGAGGCGAACGCCGCCGCGAGCCTGAGCTGGCTCGATCACACTCCGCCCGCTCTGGACGAGGCCAGGCAGGGCATGCAGCTCGTGATTCGGGACGCCCAGCGGGCGGGCGACGTGATCGCGCATGCGCGTGCGCTCGTGAAGAAGTCTGACGGGGAGAAGTCCCTCGTGGGCGTCGATCAGATGATCCGCGAGGTGCTCAGCCTCGTCCAGCCCGAGGTGGCCAAGCACGCGGTCGTGGTCGAGGAGGCCCTGGCCGACGGTCTTCCCCCGGTGCTGGGAGACCGGATCCGGCTGCAGCAGCTCGTCCTGAACCTGATCATGAACGGGATCGATGCGATGGCGGAGGTGACGTCGCGCCCGCGCCGGCTGCTCATCTCCTGCGAGCGTGGTCAAGGAGAGGACGGCCCCGGCGTCCTCGTCGGCGTCCAGGACGCGGGTATCGGGGCGGCGGCGGAAGACCTCGAGAAGCTCTTCGATCCCTTCTTCACGACCAAGCGGGATGGACTGGGGATGGGGTTGTCGATCGGCCGTTCCATCGCTCAGGCTCACGGAGGACGGCTGTGGGCCCGCCGCAACGCGGATCACGGGCTGACCTTCCATCTGCTGGTTCCGGAGACGAGCAACCCGCGGGTCTGAGCCCCATCCAGGAGAAGGCCGGGTCGTTTTTCTGCCGACTCCTCACTCCCTCTAGAACCGGAAGCCGATGCCCCCGAGGACATGGTGCGTGTCCAGAGTCATCTCGGCCTTCGTCTTGATCCCTGCGACGTCGAAGCTGAACTCGGGCTTGACGTGAGTGAAGCGGTATTCCAGGAATGCCGCAATGTTCTTCGTGATGAGGAACGCCATGCCGCCCCGCACGTCGACGCCGATATCGACCGACGTATCGGAGTCACTGCCGAGGCCTAGATCGCCGAAATCGGCCTTGGCCCTCGAGATGAACACCCCGGGCCCGGCTGCGACGTAGGGCTGGAGCCGCCCATGCGGGAAGCCTTTGTCTGTGTCCCTGAGCAGGGGCAGGCGGAGCATCGCAAGTGCGGACACGGGAATGACCGTGATGTCACGATCGGGCTTGAAGAACGACGCGTCGAGAGCGAGACCGAGCCAGTCGAGACTCTCGAACCAAAATCCGAAGCGACCGCCCGCAGTGAAGGATCTGTCCCACTCGACACGACCCGTCTCACTTACGCCGAGGGCGGTGGCCTTCACATCGGAGTCGCGCGTCACGGCGGCGCCGAGGTACACGTCGATGAACCCCTCGGCGAATACCGGCAGCGCTGAGCCAGTGAGGAACATTGCGACGACGGCGAGCGTGACGACAGCCAAACGCACCATGGCACGCCTCCATTCCAAGACGATGAGATACCTTCAGGGCATGCAGATGGCCGGCGTCGGAGCAAGGGTTGCGCCAGGCCGTTTTTACAGGCTTTTTCGTGCGGGGACGGTCCCGCTTGCCAGGATCTGGGTTCTCGGTGTGGGGAAATTCTTTCTCAGTCTCGTGCCTCGACCGTGGTGGGGAGAATGACGTGAAAACTCGCGCCGCGCGGAGAGTTGTCAGAGGCCCACAAGCGGCCGTTGTGCGATTCAACGATGGAGCGGCTGATGGACAATCCCATACCGGTTCCATGAAGCTTCGTCGTAAAGAAGGCATAGAAGATCTGGTCCGCCTGCTGCGCGGGTAACCCCACGCCGGTATCGCTGACGCACACCGTGAGTTGCCCGTCTTCGGCTCGCTGCGACTTGATGGCGAGCTCGCGCGTCCCATCCACATCCTTCATCGCGTCGATGCTGTTCGTGATGAGGTTCATCATGACCTGCTGCAATTGCACGCGATCTCCCATGACCTGGGGAAGATATGCCGCCAGCTCCGTCCGAACTGATATGAAGTATCGCGTGATCTCGCTGCTCAGGAGGAGAACCATCTCTCGAATGACTTCGTTGACATCCACCAGCTCCCGTTGCGGAGCCGCTCTCTTGAAGAGCAGGCGGGTGCGGCTGATGATCTCCGCCGCCCGCGTTCCGTCTTCCACGATACTCATCGCTGACGCGCGCGCTGCTTCGAGGTCTGGGGTGTCGCCGGCGAGCCAGTTCAAGCAGGCATGGGCGTTGGCGACGGCGGCCGCAATCGGTTGATTCACCTCGTGCGCGAGGGAGGCCGTGAGCGCTCCCATGGTGGTCACCCGGTTGACGTGTGCGAGATCCGCCCGCGCCTGACGGAGCGCTTCTTCAACGCGCTTCTGCTCGGACAGGGAGGCGATCAACGCGAAGGCCAGAATGCCAAATGTGATGCCGGTCACCATCAGCGCCAGATTGGTTTGATCGAGACCCGCGTTTCCTTGGGCCTCGTGGACTGGGCCGTGAGCGGTAAAGATGGCCGCTCGCATGGCCGTGTAGTGCATACCGGAAATCGCCACACCCATGACGACCGCGGCGACGACGTGTTGCCCAGGTTCCGTGGTTCGGAATGCCAGCCACAGGGCCGCCGTCGACGCGCCGATCGCGATGACCACGGAGAGCGCAACGAATAGACGGTCGTAGCTGAGCTCGGCCTGCCCCCGCATTGCCGCCATGCCGGTGTAATGCATGGCGACAATGCCCAGTCCCATGAAGATGCCGCTGAGAACGAGGTGAAGCGGCGAGGCGCTCTGGCGACTGATGACGTAAAAGCCGCCGCTGGTTGCGAAGATCGCCACCACGAGGGAAAGGAGGGTCAATCCGATGTCGTAGGACATCGGTATCGGCATTTTGAAGGCGAGCATGGCGACGAAGTGCATCGACCATATGCCGCCTCCCATGGTGATCGCGGCCGCCACCAGCCACACGCGACGCACAAGTCCCCGGGCGGTCCCCACGCGCCCGCCGAGATCGAGGGCGGTGTACGACGCGAAGGAGGCGACTAGAATGGACAGCGCAACGAGATAGGGATCGTGTGTTCCGGTAGCGACCATCGGGGCGGCAAGTCTACTGCAATCCGATCCACTAGGCGACTCGGAGGGGGCCCCGGCGGCCCCCTCCGGCTCCGCATCAGCTCTCGAGCGAGATGTTCCAGAGCAGCGGCGCGGCGAACGAGAGCATGCCGCGGACGTTCTTCCGGGTGGCGGCCGGCGTGACGAACTCGCCCCACAGGGCGTAGGGCACGTCGTCGTACGCGAACTTCTGGATCTCCTCGGCGAGTTGCTTGCGCCTGGTGGGATTGGCT
>QHSB01000052.1 GCA_003220335.1 Candidatus Rokuibacteriota bacterium | reverse complement strand
CGCGGCGCCGTCGGGGCGTGGGACCCGGGCGAGCAGCGCTACACGCTGCACGCCGACGTGCAGTACCCACACCGCGTGCGGACGGCGCTCGCCACCAACATCCTCAATGTCCCCGAGCACCAGATCCGCGTGATCGCCGGGGACGTCGGCGGCGGCTTCGGCGCCAAGGGCTGGCAGTATCCCGAGCATCGCCTGGTCCTGTGGGCGGCGCGCCGGCTGGGCCGGCCCGTCAAGTGGCGCTGCGAGCGGCGCGAGGCCATCCCCGCCGACGAGCACGCACGCGACAACGTGACCGACGCCGAGCTGGCGCTGGACGCCGACGGCCGCTTCCTCGCGCTGCGCGTGCGCACGCTGGCGAACGTCGGCGCCTACGTGTCGTCGGACCGCAACCTCCTGGCCACGTTCAGCAACGTCGCGACCCTCGTCGGCGTCTACACGTTCCCGGCCGCCCATGTGCAGGTCACCTCGGTGCTCACGAACACGAACTCCACGGCGCCGTACCGTGGCGCCGGGCGTCCGGAGGCGACCTACGTGATCGAGCGGCTGATCGACGACGCCGCGCGTGAGCTGGGCGTGGACGCGGTCGATCTCCGCCGCACGAATCTCGTGCCCGCCTCGGCGATGCCCTACAAGACCGCGACCGGCGTCACGTACGACTGCGGCGATTTTCCCGCCCAGATGGAGGCGGCGCTCAAGCTCGGCGACGTCGCCGGCTTCCCCGCCCGCCGCGAGGCGGCGCGCCGACGCGGACGGCTGCGAGGGCTCGGCATCGCGAACGCCATCGAGCGCGCGGCGGGCCCGCAGCCCGAGTTCGCCGAGATCCGGTTCGCGCCGAGCGGCAGCGCGACGGTGTTCATGGGGACCAAGAACCAGGGACAAGGTCACGAGACCACGTTCAAGCAGATCCTGCACGAGCGGCTCGGCCTCGACCCCGGCGACGTCCGCTACATCGACGGCGACACCGACCGCGTCGCGTTCGGGATGGGCTCGATGGGCTCCCGGTCGACGGTGATCGGCGGCACCGCCCTCTGGACGGCCGCCGACAAGGTCATCGCCAAGGGGCGGAAGATCGCCGCCAAGATGCTGGAGGCGGCCGAGGCCGACATCACGTTCGCGAACGGCGCATTCTCGGTGGTCGGCACCGATCGCGCGCTGCCGCTGCAGGACGTCGCGCGCGCGGCGTTTCAACCGGGGTCGCTGCCGAGGGGCGTCGAGCCGGGACTCTACGAGACGGGGACGTTTTCGCCGCTGTCGGACACGTGGCCGAACGGCTGCCACGTCTGCGAGGTCGAAATCGATCCCGAGACGGGCGCGGTGGCCCTCGTCGCCTACGTCGTCGCGGACGACGTCGGCACCGTCATCAATCCGGTCACGCTGAAGGGCCAGATCCACGGCGGCGTCGCGCAGGGCGTCGGCCAGGCCCTGATGGAGCAGATCGTCTACGATCCCGACTCCGGCCAGCTTCTGACCGCCTCGTTCATGGACTACGCGCTGCCACGCGCCGACACGCTGCCCGAGATGGTCGTCGAGAGCCATCCCGTGCCGACCAAGCTCAACCCGCTCGGCGCCAAGGGCGCCGGCGAGGCGGGCACCGTCGGGGCCCTGCCCGTGGTGATGAACGCGGTCCTCGACGCACTGGCCCCGCTCGGCGTGCGTCACCTCGACATGCCCGCCTCGGCCGAGCGTGTCTGGAATGCCATCCGCGACGCCCGCCGCGGCTGAGCCCACTAGGAGAACGACTCGTGCGACCGACGCTCGACCAGGCAGCGCTCGACCTGCTCTTCCTCCAGGCGCGCACCCAGAACGGCTGGCTGCCGACGCCGGTAGACGACGACCAGCTGCGCCGCATCTACGACATCATGAAATGGGGACCCACGAGCGCCAACTCGTGTCCGGCGCGCTTCGTCTTCCTGAGAACGCCGGCGGCGAAGGCACGGCTGCTGCCCGCGTTGAGCCCCGGCAACGTGGACAAGACGAAGCAGGCGCCGGTCACGGCGATCATCGGCTACGACACGCGATTCTTCGAGTGGATGCCGAAGAAGCTCTTCGCCCACCGGCCGGATATGGCGGACAACTACGCGAAGAACCCGGCGCTGACCGAGATCGTCGCGTTCCGGAATGGCACGCTCCAGGGCGCCTACTTCATGCTGGCCGCCCGCGCGGTCGGCCTCGACGTCGGCGGGATGTCGGGCTTCGACAATGCGAAGGTCGACGCCGAGTTCTTTCCCGACGGCCGCGTGAAGTCGAATTTCCTCTGCAACCTCGGCCATGGCGAGGTCACCCGCATGCGCACGCTGATGCTCGCGCTCGCCGCCGAGAAGGCCCTCAACCAGAAGGATTTCGACGTCGCGGCGAAACACCTCGGCCCGCGCTACACGCAGCACAACCCGAACGCCGCCGATGGCCCCGAGGGGCTGAGGGCGTTCCTGGGATTCCTCGAGGAAAAATTCCCCGACTCGCGGAGCGAGATCAAGTGACCCTGCCGCGAGCGTGGACGGCCGCACACGGGCGGTGGCGCCTGCTCACCCTCTACCAGAAGTTCGAGCACGCCATCGTCACCATCCTGACCCTGCTGATTGCCGTCGTCATCGTGTCCGCGGTCTGGAACCTGATCCTCAAGATCTTCTACAGCCTGGTGGTGTCGGCCGTCTTCGATCCCACGGACCACGTGGTCTTCCAGACCGTGTTCGGCATGATCTTCACGGTCATCATCGCGCTGGAGTTCAAGCGCTCGCTGCTGGTGGCCACGGACCGCCGCACGGGCATCGTGCAGGTGCGGACGGTGATCCTGCTCGCGATGCTGGCGATCGTCCGCAAGCTGATCATCATCGACCTGCACAGCACGGAAGCGCTGCAGATCTTCGCGCTCGGCGCGGCGATCTTCTCGCTGGGCGCCGTCTACTGGCTCGTGCGCGATCAGGACCGCCGCGACCGCGCCGGCCGGGACGCCGATTAGATGAGATCGGCAACGTATGGTCGGCTGAAGGTGCCGGACGCTTTCCCCCCAGCCGAGCGGCCAGGAAGTTGCCAGACCCCGATGACGCGTCTGGCGTGCAAATAATTGAACCCGCAGCGAAATCCAGGAAACGGAGGTTCGGCATGCCGCTTGCCCCTATCACCGGTGGGAGGTGGCGAGCGTTATGGCGATCAATCGAGCGCAGGTCGGTCGAGCGACACTCTTGACGGCGGCACTCGTTCTTCTACCTCTCGGCGTGATCGGCCTGGTGCTCTGTCTCGATTCCTGTGCGGCCTGGCTTCAGGGATGATCCCTTCCTTCGCGGGTCTGAAGAAGCGTCGGCCGTTCAATGTCGCCGCCGTGTTTGCGGTGCTCCTCGGATCACTGGCCGCCGGCGCCCTCGGCGGGGTCGTGGTGTGGGCCTTCTGCGAGCTCGATCATGAACTGCGGTATGGCCCATGATCAACGAGGCCGCAGACGGCGTCATCCAGGAGCTCAAGGGGAGCCCAACCGACCTTGCGAGACTCGTGGAGGCTGTTCGTGGGCGACCCCTTCACGTCGTGGACATCTCAGCGGAAGCGATCCTTCGCTGGCGAAACGATGATCCCTATTTATGGAAACGAGTGCTGGAATGGCTGACCGTCATGGACGTGGAAGTCAACGTGCGCTGAGGCCGCGCCGTCGGTGATCGACTTCGGCCCCGCTGTACTGCCCTCTCTTTGAAGGGGACGGCCTTTTCGTCGATCACCGGCACCCGGGTGACCCTCACTTGACGGGTCCCGACCCGTCGGCTACGCTCGCGGCCACGGACCGATATCTCGCGGATGTTGGGAGGTCTCAACGCGAGCCGCGAGCCCTTCCACGTCGCTATGTCTGAGAACCTGACATGAAGAGCTCATACCCTGCCATCTGCGCGGCCCTCATTGCCGCTTCGATACTCATGCCGCTCGAAACGTCCGAAGGGCAGATCCCGAGATCGCCACCGGCGGAGTCGGTCGTTTCCGAGGATTATCGGATCGGACCGGAGGACGCACTCATCATCGTTGTCTGGAAGAATGAGACGCTCTCACGGTCCGTCAACGTCCGTCCGGATGGGAAGATCTCGCTGCCTCTCATCAATGATATCCAGGCCGCCGGCCTGACTCCGTCGCAGCTTCGCGATGAGATCGCCAAACGGCTCACCGCGTTCATGCCGCCGCCGGAGGTGTCGGTCCTCGTGAATGAAGTCCGCAGCTTCAAGGTCTCGGTGCTGGGCGAGGTCCAGAAGCCCGGACGCTACGAGCTGCGTGGCCGCACGACCGTACTCGACGCGCTGGCCCTTGCCGGCGGATTCAAGGAATTCGCGTCGACGAGGAAGATCGTCATCCTGCGCTCGAACGGCAACATCTCCGAGCGGCGCGTGTTCGACTACAAGCGCGCCATCGCGCCCGGCGGCGCCGCGTACAACTTCGAACTGGTCCCGAACGACGTCATCCTCGTCCCGTGAGCGACGGGTGACCCGGGTCCTCCTCTTCGGAGCGCTCGTCGTCTGTGGGCTCGTCTGGCCCACCTCCGGTCGGGCCCAGCCGGCCGGGTATTACCTGACCCCATCGTTGACGCTGTCGAGCAGCTTCGACGACAACGTCTTCGTGACGAGCGCTCATCGCGAGGCCGACGTCATTTTCCGGCTGACTCCGGGGATGAGCGCGGGCTATCGCTCCCTGCCTTTTACGATCCTGGGGAACTACGCATTCGACGTGGAGAACTACGCGGTGCATCACGATCTCGACAATGTCGGCGACCGCCAGCTCGGCAGCGTCGAGCTGAGATATCTGCCGCACACTCGGCTCACCCTCGCCGTGAACGCGGTCTACGCGAGAACCAATCATCCTGTGGAACTGAGCCGGCAGCCAGGCCTGCAGCCCATCGCGCGAGCCGAGCGTGGCTTGGAAGAATCGACCGCCTTCACGGTGTCCCCGAGCGTGACCTATCGGTTCGCGCCCTCGTGGTCGGCCACGGGCGGATACTCCTACGCGGTGCTCGAGGCCGGCGGGACCTCCACAACGCTGCAGGAGGTAAACCTCGCAGTCAGCCGGCGGTTGACCGCGATGGACACCGGATTGCTGAAATACATCGGTCGCCGGTTCGAGGACGACACGGGCGCCGAGGAGACGTCACACACCATAGTCGCCGGATGGACTCGACGCCTGAGCGCGTTCACGACGGTGACCGTGCAGGCGGGACCGCGGCTCCATGACGACAAGGCCGATGCAGAAGTCTTGGCCAGTGTCCAGCATCGGCTGAAGTCCGCCGATCTCTCCTTCTCCTACGCTCGCACCGAGGCCGTCACAGTGGGGGAATCTGGGACCGTGGTCACCGATACGCTCACCGGGCAGGCGAGCTTCAGGCCACTGCAGTATCTGCAAGTGTCGATCGGGCCCAGCGTTCAGCGATCCTCGCCCGAAGGGAAATCTAGCCGCGGGGAGGAGACGACATACTATTACTCGATCGGAGCCGGCGCCAGCTACCGCATCAACACGTGGCTCACCGCACGCGCCGTGTACAGCGGATCGCTCCAAGACACCGCGGGCCGGCAGATCCTGCGCAACGTCTTGTCCATAGGCCTCACCGCCGCATATCCAATCCGGACTGACTGACCGACGCCGCGGCCTCATGTCCAGGATGTTGTCACTTGCGTCGCCCGTCGCCTTGCGGTATCGCTACGGCGGCGGGCGAGAACGTTGACGATGACCGGGCCATGACGATCGACTTCTGGGGCGCGCCGTGAAACGTGCCTTCGACGTCGCCCTGTCCGGCCTGGGGCTCGCGCTGTCGAGTCCGTTATGGGTCGCGATCGCCGTGCTCATCAAGCTCGAGGATGGCGGTCCCATCTTCTATGGGCAGGAGCGTGTCGGCCGCGGCGGGACGCGGTTCAGGGCCTGGAAGTTCCGGTCCATGGTCGCAGACTCGGACCAGCGATTCGGTCCGCTCCAAGCCAAGGCCTCGGACGCGCGGATCACACGCGTGGGCCGCGTGCTGCGGGCCACGGCGATGGATGAGTTACCGCAGCTGTGGAGCATCTTCCGCGGCCGCATGAGCTTCGTCGGGCCACGGGCGCTGCTGCCCAGTGAGATCGAAGTGAATGGAGCCGGCCAAGCCGTTCCCATCGAGCACATTCCCGGATACGAGGCCCGTCACCGCGTCACGCCGGGGCTCACGGGCGTGGCCCAGATCTACGCGGATCGCGACATCCCGCGACGGCAGAAGTTCCGCTACGATCTCATCTACATCCGCCGCCAGAGCTCCTGGCTCGACCTCCGCCTGATCCTCCTCTCCTTCTGGATCACCTGTCAGGGGACGTGGGAGCATCGCGGCGCCAAGGTCGGCCGCCGGCGCGCGAGCGACGCCACGCGACCGCCTGACCTATCGCGTCCCCATGCGGGCTAAGGCTTGCCGCGCCTCCGGGTGGTCGGGCGCAATCGTGAGCACTCGCTTGTACTCTCGGAACGCCTCGACCGGCTCCCCGACCCTCAGATAGGCGGCGCCGAGCGCCAGCCGCGCATCGACGTTCTTCGGGTCCATGGCGGCGACCGTGCGCCACTGTTCGATGGCCTGGTAGTACTGATCCCGGACCCAGAGGGTCTGCGCGAGCCGCAGACGGAAGCGTGTGTCGTTACCGTCGAGCGACACCGCCTTGCGGTATGCCTCGAGCGCGCGATCCCGTTGAGCGAGCCCCTCCAGGGCAACGCCCTTCGAGAACTGCGCATCGGCATCGGCGGGAGACTGGGTCACGATCGCCTCCCACTCCTCGAGGGCCTGATCCCAGATCCTCCGGTCGTTGAGATATCGCGCGTACGCGCGACGATACTTTAGAAGCGGCAGACGGGAACGTTCTTCGAGGCGCTCGAGGGCGAGAGCCCGCGCGCGTGGGGCCTCGAGTCGGAACGGCAGTCCGTCCCCGGCGCCCAGCGTCGATCGCGCTTCGGCTTTGGCGATCGCGATACGGTGCGCGGCGAGTGCTCCAGGATCTCCGCGGCGTGCCAGGATGCGGGCACGCATGAGATGGAGCTCAGGATTGTCGGGATCCGCCGCGAGGGCCGGGGCGAGGTCGGCGGCGGCCCCTCGGTCGTCCCCTTGTCGCAGGAGCAGCGTGGCGAGCATCCAACGGTAGAACGGCTGCTCACTCGCCGGCGCGATGACGAGCGCCTGTCGGTACACGAACCGCGCCGGCGCGAGCAGCCCCTTGGCTTCGAGGACGGTCGCAAGCTGAAGTCGCTCGAGGCTATTGTCGGGAACGATTGCCGCCCACTGACTGTCGGTGAGACCAAGGGGCTGGAAGCGATCGACGATGACACGGACGAGGTCGGGATCGCGCCCGGTGGCGCCGCGGGCCGCTGCGAGCCCGACCTCCATCAGGGACTGCGGCTTCACGGTGGTGAGAGCCGCCAGGGAGTGATACATGAACGGGTCCTCGGGGGCGAGAGCGATGGCTCGCTGCAGATGAGCGACCGCCTGCGACAAACCATGAGCCTCTCTGCTGGCGTCGATAGCCGCGAGCGAGCCATACGCCCAGGCCAACCGCTCGTGCAACGAAGGCTCGGTAGGAATCAGCGAGAGCGCCACCTCCAAGTCTCGGATGGCCAGCTCGAGATGCCTCACGGCTTCGCGGGCCTGATCGGGCGGCGCCAGCGCGGCCCCGCTGGATGCGAGGCCACGGTGCCACGCCGCCATGGCCGCATCGAAGTGAAGGTTGCCACGAATGTCGAGCGCGACCGGATCGGATGGGTTGATCGCGAGCGCGGCATCGGCTCGCGCCAACGCCAGCGCGAGCTTGCCGGGCTCGAGCTTGATCTCGTCTCTCGTCGGCACCACGCTCAGCCTCTGCTCGACGAGCGCCGGTCGAACGAGAGACACCAAGAGCACGAGCGAGCCGACGCCGACGACCACGATCAACGCGGCGGCGGACCGAGACCTGACGGCGAACGCACGGACGGGAACGAGCGGCGTCTCGCCGCTCGGGCCGAACCGTGTATGGAGACTCACGGTGGCAATCGCCACACATGCGGCGCCCAAGATGCCCACCGCGGGAATCCGCGCGGAAAAGTCGAAGGTGCTCTGAAACAGCAGCGCCAGCGCCGCCGCCGCCGCGCCCGAGGCGATACCGATCCGGTAAGGGTGACGGGGCCTCGCTGGCTCGCCTCGCACTCCACTGGCCGGGCAGGCAGCCCCGCCCACCAAGTGCGCGAGCATGAGGTCACGCGTGGCCCGCCACATCGCGAAGAGCACGATGGCGCTCCCGACCAGGCCGAGCTCGACGACGAGCTGCAGCAGGTCATTATGCGCGTACGGGAAATAGATCTTGCCCGGACCGAGGGCGGCTGGCTGGTATCGGAAGAAGATGTCCTTGTACGCACCCAAGCCCACACCGAAGGCTGGAAACGCCGGGAGCATCGGGATGGTGGCGGTCCACTGAGCCAGTCGGTTGATGTACTCCCCGCCCGTAACGCGCGCCACGAGTGGCTCGAGTCCGATCCAGGCCGCATATCCGAGTGTCGTCAGCATGAGCGCGCCAATGGCTACGAGACTCCAGCGGGCGAGTCCGACCCGTCCGAAAACGAAGAGCAGAATCCCGAGGGCGAGAAGGAGGCTGAGCACGGCGCCGCGGCTCAACGTGAACACCAGTGCCAGGACGGTGAGAACGACACCCACCGCGGGGAGGTAGCGGCGCACGACCTCTTCTCGCGCTTCGCGCTCCAGAAGGTCCAACGGCGAGAATCGCACGCGCGTGCGCCGGCGTCTGGCAGCGATATAACCGAGCCCGAGGCAGACGAGCATGGCGAGCCAAGCCCCAAAGTGATCCGGGTTCACGAAGGTGGCGACCACCCGAGCGGCCGCCGGACGCGGCTGCCACCAGACGAACCACGGGTCGCCCGCCATGTACCCGAGCAGCCCACCAAGCGCGAGGACGGCGCCGAGGACCAGGAGTAGGCGCAGAAGACGGTCGAGCTGGCGGCGGCGACGGATCAAATTGACGATGAGGATGTAGACGGCAGCATAGGTGAGCAGCAGGAACAGCGATCTGGTCGTCTGCGCGGGCGAAACGGTGCCGAGCGTGAACAGCGGCGTGGGCAGATCCACCCGTCCCACGCCGCTGATCGCCGGCGGGCCCAGCGCCCAAGAGACCAGAGCACGGTTGGACAGCACGAGCTGGAGGAGCACGAATGTGACCAGGAGCGCCAGCGGGAGGTCAAGCGATGTGCGCCGCCACTCGATCCGCTCGCGCACGAGCATCCCCAGAACCCATGTACTGAAAGCGAGAAGTGCGAGGAGCTCGGTGATCGCAAGCGGCCACCCCTTGTGAGCTCCAAACGCGAGCGGCGCCCACATGAGCAAGGCATACAAGGCGCCGAGACTGATGCGATCGAAAACCGCCGCGCGATGCCCGCGCGGGCTGAGGTCATCGCCGCCCGGCGCGATCATCGCCATTGTTCACCCCCAAGTATTTGCCGCGCTGGTCGGCGGCCCAGCCGCTGGAAGATTCCGATGTAACCGCCCTGCCACAGAGGGAAATTGTCATTTTGATGACCGCCCCCACCATCGAATGTTCCTTGACATCCGCGTCTATGATCCCCTATCATTCCGCCCGCCGAACCGCGCGCCGGCAAGGATGTGATTGTGACGAGTGAAGTAGGCGCATGACCCGGACCTTCGTGGGCGGCCTTCTCATCGCTGTGTGTCTGACGCACCTCCTCTGGGCGTGCGCAGTGCAGGCTCAGGGCGAGTATCAATACACCATTCGCGCCGGCGACATTCTCAAGATCACCATCTGGGGTCACGACGATCTGTCCAAGGAGTATCCCGTCGACGACGACGGCTTCGTGCCGTTTCCGCTCGTGGGGCGAGTGAAAGCGAGCGGTCTCACGACGAAAACGCTCGCCGCCCATCTCACCGAGGCCCTCGAGAAGGACTATCTCGTCAATCCGCAGGTCATGGTGGCGGTCAAAGAATACTTCTTCAATCCCGCGCCTCGGCCCAGACCCGACTCGGGAGGCTGATCGGCGATGGCGATGGCGCAGAACGGCGGCCCGGCGGCGGCCAGGCGCGAAGACGCACCGCCGGCACAATTCCGCGACTACCTGAAGATCCTCCGGAAGCATTGGTGGCTGATGACCGGAATCTTCATCGTGACCGTCGTCACCATCGCGATCTGGACCCTGAATGTGGTCCCCATCTACCGCGCCTCGGCGCTGGTCCTGATCGAGCCCGAAGCCCCGAAGGTCCTCAACAACATCCAGGACGTCATGTCGATCGCCCCGACCTGGGAGTATTACAACACCCAGTACGAGATGATCAAGACGCGGCCGGTGGTGGAGCGCGCCATCAAGACGCTGAACCTCAAGACGAGGATGCCGGACCTCGCGACGTCGGCCACTCCTCACCGCGCCTTGCTCGGCTCGATCATCGTGGAGCCCAAGCGCAACACTCATCTCGTGTCCATCCAGTTCGAGAATCCGGACCCTTCGCTCGCCGCCGAAGTAGCGAATGCACTCGCCGACAGCTACGTGCGGAACAACCTCGAGATGAAGGTGATCGGAGCGCGTGAGGCACAGAGCTGGCTCAACGACCAGATGAAGACGCTGGCCGTCAAGGTCCACGAGTCGGCCGCCGCGCTCCAGAACTTCCGCGTGAAGGCCGGGATGGTCGGCGTCCAGGAGCAGCGTCAGATCGCCGCCCAGAAGGTCATGGACCTCAACAAGGCGTACCTGGACGCGCAGGCGCAGCGCCTCGCCCTGGAGTCGAAGCTGGGCGAGCTGAACCAGCTCGCTGCGAACAAGTCCGGCGCCCTGACCATCTTCACGGTGGCCGACAGCCCTCTCATCCAGAAGCTCAAGGCAGAGCTGGCGGATCTCGAGGGACAGAAGTCCAAGCTGGTGAAGATCTACAAGCCACGCCACCCCGAGCTGATCAAGATCGACGCGCAAATCCAGCAGACCACCGCTCGGCTCGATGCCGAGCTGCAGACGATGGTCGGGGCCGTCCAGACCGAGTACAAGGTGGCCAAGGCCCGTGAAGACACGCTCCTCGACAAGGTGACGCGGCTCAGGCGAGAGGGTCTGGACATGAACGCGCAGGAGGCCGAGTATCTCAGCCTCCAGCGCGAGAACGAGACGAACCAGGTGCTCTACGCCGAGGTGCTCAAGCGCCTCAAGGAGACGGGCATCACGAGCGCCATCCAGGCCAACAACCTGCAGGTTGTCGAGCAGGCCGCGGTTCCCACCGCCCCCGTGAAGCCCAACAAGGCCCGGAGCCTGACGGTCAGCATCGTCATGGGCCTCGTCGCCGCCATCGCAGCGGCATTCACCCTGGAGTACTTCGACAAGAACACCGTGCGAACCGCGATGGACGTGGAGCGACGGCTCGGACTGCCGGTCATCGCCATCGTGCCGGCGTTCGAAAGCAAGCGCTGATGGCCGACGAATCCACCGAGGACGGCAACGTGCCGGGCAACGGCGTCGATCACCGCACCCGCTTCAACAACGGCAAGCGCTTCTGGCTGTGGTCCCGTGGGCACAGGCCCCTCCGACCGTCGCTGATCGCGCAGAATGATCCCAAGTCGCCCGCGGCGGAAGCGTATCGCGCGCTCAGGACGTCGGTCCAGTTTGCCCACCTCGATCACCCGTGCCGCAGCATCCTGGTCACCTCGGCCAGCGCCGGCGAGGGCAAGACGACGACGGCGGCCAACTTCGCGGTGGTCGCCGCCCAGGCGGGCTCGCGGATTTGCCTGGTCGACGCCGACCTGCGGCGCCCGGGCGTCCACCGCGCCTTCGGTCTCGAGAACACCCGCGGGCTCACCACCGCTCTCCTGGAGGACTTCACCCTCGCCGAGGTAGCGCAACCAACGCTCATCCCGACCCTGCAGGTGGTGACGAGCGGGCCTCTGCCCCCCAACCCGGCCGAGCTCGCCGGTTCCGCCCGGATGCGCAACCTCATCGAAACGGGCTCGTCCTCATTCGACCTCGTCATCCTCGACAGCCCGCCCGTCATCCCTGTCTCCGACGGCATCGCCCTCTCGTCACACTCGGAGGGAGTGATCCTCGTGGTCAAGGTCGGCACGGTGCCGTCCGAGGTGGTGCGGCGGGCGGTCGAGCAGATCGAGTCGGTGAAGGGACGCGTGCTCGGCGTGGTCCTGAACCAGGTGAACCCGCGCCGCGACGGCGACTACTACTACGACCACTACCGGTACAACAACGCGTACTACGGGGGCAACGGAAAGGGCTGAGTCAGGTCATCACCCTCGCGTCGAACCGGACGGCCATCACCATCTGATTGCCATAGGCTGAGCCCTGCGGCAAGACCGTCAAGCCATATGGCGTCACGTCGCGCGCGAACGCCGGAAGGGGGTAGGCCGATGTGAGCTCGGCGACGATCGTCTGCACCTTGCCGAGCCAGGCGTTGTCGGATCCGAATAACGTTTCAACCCCGTTCTCGATGTCGACCTTGAGCAGGTCGATCCTGGTCAACCCGGCCGTCTTCATGATCTCGTCCATCGTGTAGCAACGCACCCGTACGTCACCACCGCGCTTGATCTGGCCGCCCCAGCTCCATCCCGCGCCGTCGAAGTCGGCGACTCCAGCTCGATCACGAACAGCGCCCTCGATGATGACGACTCGACCGGCAAGCGGCGAGACGTTTCGCTTGAGTAGATCGACATTGGGTGGCGCGGGTTCGACACAGACAAACTGAGCATGCGGAAACATTCGAGAGTAAAAGAGTGTGGTCAGGCCGATATTCGCCCCGAGATCGACGACCGATCGTGTTGTCCGGCGCAGACAGTCAGGAATGGAGTAGCAATTGGTTACGAAGATTTCGTGGAACACGAATAGATCCCCGCTGTACGTCCGGAGCGTCAGCTGCTGGACCGCATCGTTGCCGAGTCGAACCAGGTAAGTCACGTCGCGGTCAGCAGCGGGCAGCGGCGCGTGCACTCGTGCGTTCCTCAAATGGAACCTTACGGTATTGACCGCAAGCCGAATCTTGCTAGTCGGATCGGCACCGACCCGGAGGCAGAGCAGGAGCTCGTCGAGGTAATGGCGAAGTCTGTTAACCCGACGCCAGGTCTCCCTCACGGCGGCATGCCGAGGAGTCGCTGAAGGCGTTCACAGAACTCCGCCGGGCACAGGAACATCGTGCCCCACACGCCCTCCGGATCCGGGTGCACGCGGTCACGAAATCTGACCCACCTCTGGGTGTCTATCCGGTAGGCGTGATAGGCATGCCCGACAAGCACCTCGCCGATCGCGCGATCCTCGTCCGGTGTATGGGACTCGATCAAGAAAAATGGCCGGGCGCGCTGGCAGCAGAGCCGACAACCCTTCAGGGCGAGGACACCGCCTCCTTCGATGTCCATCTTGATGAAGGTTGGGCCGGTCCGGGACTGCGCCCCATAGAAGAACCCATCCAGGGTGATGCCGTCGACGACGAACCGCGAGGGCGCCGCCCGCCCCCCACCCGCCCAGTCGGAACTCAAGGACGCCGAGTGATGATCGCTTCCCACGAAGAAGTCCACGGGCCCGGTGCGGTCGATACAGGCAGCGGCGATCACCTCAGCGTTCCGGACATCGTTTAGGGCGAGCGTGTCGCGCAATCTGGTCACGCTGTCCGGCGCCGCCTCGAAGGCGTACACCTGCCCACATTGCCGAGAAAACCAGAGCGAGTATGTCCCGATGTTTGCGCCGACGTCGCAGGCAACCGACTTCGGCTGCAGCAAACTGCCCGCCCGAACGACACGCAAGAGGAACCGGAAGTTCCGTAACTCGCGGAGGCCCAGCATGGTATGGAAGTCCACCCCGCGGGCATACCGCAGCCGGGCTCCGCGAATCGGGCCGAACGGCACCCGATAAACCCGCCCGTCCCTGTAGTAACGCGCGAGAACCTTCCTGGCGAGCACGGAATGAAACCGGACGTCCCTAATGTTCCGGAGGATCGGATTCACGCGAGGCTTACCACACCGCACTGCCTCCGCGTGTAGCAGCCGCTGTGCCTGGCCGGGTCGACCATCCACGGCTTCTTGACATCTCAAGAAGACGAGCAGGTCAAGAAGTAATCGCGATACCGGGGGTTCGCGTCGAGCCTCGAGGCCGGTTCCAGGCGCTCATCGGTGATGAGAAACTTCCGGTACGGAGTGGCGGCGAAAAATCCCTCGAGCTCGTTCGCGAAGGGCTCGAGGACCTCGCAGATGATATCGGGCCTCCATTTGAGAAGCAGTTCACCCATCCCCCTCAAGACGCTCAGCTCCGCGCCTTCAACGTCGAGCTTCACGAGGTCCGCGTGGTCGATCGCCTCACGGCGACAATACGAATCGAATCGCATCGCTTGCACTGCGATCCGTTGGCTCTGGGGCGTGAAATGCTCTATGAGGGACGCGTTCGTCCACGCGCCGTCCGCAGGTAAGAACAAATCCATCCTCCCGTCTCGGTCCGCGAGTGCGCACGGATTCATTACGAGATTTCGGAGGTCGTTGAGAGACGCGTTGCGTTCCAGCGCAGAGGAAACAATGGGAGCCGGCTCAAACGCGTGAACCTCACCCCGGCCTCTCAAGGCCTGCGCCATCAGCAGCGTGTAGTAGCCGATGTTCGCGCCGACATCGAACACGCACGTTTTGTCCTGGAGGAGTTTGTAGAGAAGACGGGTCACCCCTGGCTCGTAGTCGAAATAGCCCCAGTAATGCCAGAGGCGGCTAAGGTCATCGCTCAGATCCAGGATCGCGCGGATGGTACCAAACGGAGTTCGCATCGTAGTGTGAAGATCTCGCCCGGGCGCGGTCTCGAGCGCGAAGAAATTGAAGAGCCGCTGCTTTTGCTTGACGGGTAGATCCGTGCCCTGAATCAAACGCCGCACCAGCCAGCGACAGCAGAGCCGTGTGCCTGGCACGTGGTACACGAGCCGGCTGATACGGCGTAGAACACGGTGGCGTTCACCTTGAGCCCTCACGCCGAGACCGCTGGAATATCCGTTGGAAGACAACGAGAGCGTCCGCGGTTAGCCCCACCATACCGCGTCACGTCGAATGGGTTGTACTCGGCGCCCATCAGCGATGGGTCCGCGTAACATCCTTGCCGCTTAGCGGGGCGATCTACCGGTTGGAGCAAATCTTCTCGCCACAGTCCCACGCGTGGTGGTGAAGGAATACGCGTCCGGCTCGATGCGCGTCACCGCCGTAGGTGTCTTCACGAGGATCGCGTCGCCGTCCTCCGTCACCGTCAGCCCGGCCGGCCTCTCGCCTCTGCGCCAGGGAAGAATCACAGTGGTGAACGGGCCGACGCCGTGCACGCGCAGGATGTGCTGCCGCTCTTCCTTGTCGGTGATGTGCGCGCCCCACGGGGTCACCGCCCAGTTGCCGATCAGCGCCTGCTGGGACTGGGCGCTCACGATGTATACGTCCCAGTCGACGCCGTAGCGGCCGCTGAACCCCAGACGGTTCACGCCCGCCTTCAACTCGAACGGCGGCGTGACGGATGGTCGTTGATGGGCCGGATCGCTCGCCGTGTGCTCCGCCGCCGCGTGCGTGCGCAACGGCGGATTGACTTTGCCCGCCGGCGTAAGGACCTCGCCCGTCGCCATGAGGTTGAGCGTCATCACCTTCGGCGCCGCCGCGCCCGCGCCCCTGAACGTGTCGCGGACGACGAGGATCGGATGGCTCGCATCGGTCCGGATCGAAGTGATTGCGCGCGTCCACACGGTGGTGCCCCGAGCGAACCGCGACCGCACGTAGGCACCGTCGGGAAAGCTCACGAACGCCTCCTGCGTCGAGCCGCCCCAGCCGCGGCCGGCGCCCAGCGCTGGCGCATCCGCGTCCCACGGCTGGTCGAGGCTGTCGTCCATGACCACCCCGCTGTGCATGTACCCGCCCGGCACATGCGGGGTATAGAGGCTGCCCCAATCGATCGACAGCGGCGCGCCGAGCGCGTAGATGACCACGGAGCCGTGGTCCGCGTGACGATGATCCGCGTAGAAATCGCCGTTGACGATCCACGCTGCCGTCTCGTCCCTCGTGCCCCAGCCGTGACGCAACACCGAGTAGTAGCCCGGAAAAGTGGCGTCGCCGAGCCGCGGATCTGCAGCGGGCAGAGCGTCATCGATGGTGAGCAGCGTAGTGCCGAAGAAGCCCGACTGCGGGTTCCCGGCGGCCTGCCAGGCGCCCATCAACCGCGCGCTCAGCTGCGGGTCCGCGTCACGAAAGCCCGTGCCCAGCGTCCCGAACATCTCCGACGGCTCCGTCGAGCTATCGCCGAGCGAGATCAGCGCTCGCTTGCCGCCGACGCGCGGTTCCGGCGGCGTCAAGAGGTTGAGGTAGAACTCGGCGAACTTCGCCAGCCGCGGCTCCGTCGGGAACGGATCGGCTCCGCCCCTCTGCTTGACCTGGAGCAGCGTGTTCAACGTCGGCACGAACGAGGCAGCGATGTAATGTGTCCCACCCATCTCGGCACCGTGCTCGTTGACGATCGTCCCCACGGTGTTCCGCACGCGCGTCGCGACCTGCGCGGCCCGGTCGCGCATGGTCGGATGCTCGGCCAGCAACAGCGCATAGAAATCTCGATAGGCCTGTTGCTGCACCGGCATGTTGGCCGTGCCGAGGTTCAGCCCGTGGCCTTCGAAGAGCGGCACGACGTCGTCATCCCACAGCACGTTGGCGAAGAGCACTGCCGCCGCTTTGACCCGTGCCTGCTCGTCGGGTGTGAGGGCCCCCGATCCGAGGACCTGGTCGATCCACAGGCCTTTCCGCATCATCTCCAAGCCGCCGTGCCAGTAGTGGAAGCGCATGGAGTAGATGCCCTCACCGTTTACGTGGGCAGCGAGCAGATCGTGCGCGAGGCCGGTGATCGTCTGCGCGGCGTGGTGCGTCTTCTCGCCAGAGACATCAGCCCACATGTCGAGGAGCGGACGGCTCGTTGGCTCGCCATCGTAAAGCTGACGATAGTAGCTATGATCCGCGCGGAGACGAGCGCTCATGCGCCCTACCGCCTGCCGGTCCATGTACAGGCCACCGTACCCGCGCAGAGGATCGGGGAACTGGAGCTGATAGCGATGCACCTTGGCGAGGCTGATGCCTGCATGCAGGTTCATCTGGCGATTCACGTTTTGCACCTGATCCGCAGGAGCAAGATCAGCCTTCGTACCGAGGAACATCCCCCACTGAAACCGCGTGCGGGGGAATACCCGCGCGTCTGCGCTACGCCGGTAGCTCTGGATCGTCACGCCCGCCTGACGGTCTCTTCCATCTTTGCCTGGCCGCGTGTAGATGCCGGCGCCGCTGAAGGCAGCGCCTACCGCCCGGGACGCGCGCCCCGCGAAGATACCGAGCAGATTCGCGCTGGCCGGCGCGCCGGCGTCGAACATCTGCCAATACCAGCCCGTGTCGAACGCCCATGGATCCCACACGGCCATCCAACGCCACCCCTCGTCGTTGGAGACGTACTGGGCGCCCATGGGGCGGTCGTAACGGAGATCCACCTGCGCATCCAGGCCGGGGCGCGTGTGCGATTCGCGATAGATCCGACCATCGGGCTCGTAACCGTACTCTCTGGCGCGCGCGTGATGGCCGCGGTAGCGGGCGTGGGTGGGGTGGACGGCTTCGTAGACGTTGAGCGAATACGACAGGTCCACGTCCGTATTTTCCTCGAAGAGAATCGACGGCTGGCCTGCCTCGACGGTGACGGTCGACGTGTAAACCGCACAGTCGGGACGTGCGCGCGATCGGCCCTGACGTCTAGGACGTTGGGGCCCCTCGCCGTCCACGTCCCGTCGCGCATGCGGAGGCCCTGGATCGGAGCGGGCGTGCCTCCCCACGCGCCTCCTGGCCGCACGATTCGCACGCCGACCAGCGCGTTCGTGATCTCGTAATATCGGTCGGCCCGCCGTACATGAACCGCGTCGGCGGACTGCCCCTGGGGCCTGCGCCCGCGCACCAGGGTCCACATTCTTTCCGCTCCTGCCGGCAGGTCCGTTTGGACCGCGAGCTTTCGACCTCCGCCGAGCACCTGGTACGCGACGTCGACGCCGCGGTCGTCCACGAGGGATGTCTCCGTCGGGTCGATCGGCTGCGTCAAATCAAAATCGATGACCTGGTTGGGATGTGACACGCCGAAGACTTCCTTGATCGAAAAAGTGTCACCTCCAGACTCCGGCACCGTGCGCGGCGGAGTTCCAGCGCCGCACAGCAGGACGATCAATAGCGAGAGAAGCCCGAGTCGTCTCACGTGGTCGCGTCCCGATTCGTGCTGAAAGGGCAACGCTGGAATTCTCTCTCGCGCGACGTCGGCTCGCGCGCTCCGCCGCCCGTCATCCGCTGTTCAGCAGACGCGTCTTGCCGGCTCGCATCTATCAGCCGCGCGTTGCCACGAGCATTTCATTGCCGACCGTGACGATATCAGATAGTTCTGGGCGTCCTCGCACGAAGTCCCCGAGGCGCCACACTTTGAAGCCCCACTCCCTCAACCGTCGCTGCGCCGTTCCGGGACCCCCGCCCGACAGACGCGCCTCGGCCCAATCGATGAATTCAAATATGATCAGCGGAGGATGACGATCCCGTAGCAGCTGCTTGGCGCCGCTCAGGACTTTGGCCTCGAAGCCTTCGACGTCGATCTTGAGCACGTCCACGCGAGTGACGCCGGCCTCGGCCAGGATGTGATCGAGTGTTCGGCCCGGCACCTGCGAGGGCTGCGCGTGGAACTGCGGGCCCATCGACCCCATGCCGAAATGGTCCACTGGCGCTTCGTAGAATTCCACATTGCCTTCACGATCGCTGACCGCCGAGTGGACGCACTGAACGTTCTGCAGCGCGTTGACGGCGGCGTTCCTCGAGAGATACGGGAAGATCCGGCCGGATGCCTCGATGGCAACGACCCGGCCGCGCGGAGCCAACGTATGCGCCACGGGGATGGTCAATGAGCCGATGCTGGCGCCGACGTCCACGAAGACAGCGCTCGGCTCGAGGTAGCGCAAAATGAACGACAGCACATCAGGCTCGTAGACGCCGTCGATCAAGAGGTGGAACGCGATCGGCTCAGACAGGGATGGCACCGAAAACCGCAGCCCGAAGCGGTCCACGATTTCGACGTCGCCCGTGGTGCGATGACCTTTCAGAAGCAAGCGGCCCAGGCGGGTCTTGCCGCGAGTGCCCGGTGGTACAAGCCGCAACAGCCGGACAGCGATACTCAACCAGTTCGGATGGACCACTCCACCACTGTCGCGGAGAGCCTCAGGATCCGGCGGATGCGAAGGCGAGCAGGGGAACGTCAAGCGCAGGCGCGAGGTGAGTCGCCTACCGACCCTCGCTGGTGGCGACGTTCTTCTGGTCGGGGCGAACGGGGAAGCCCGCCCAGACGTTCATCAAACCAAACACCTCACGCGATACGGCGAGCGCGTCGCTGGTTCGGTCCCACCAGCGGTTCGCGTCGAAGGGATCCGACTCAGCATATCTGACTATGGCCCGAGGTACGTCCCCGACGACCGCGCGCCAAGTCGCGCGCACCCGACGACTGTGAGACTTAGATGTCACGATGATGATGCGCTCCCCGCCCATCCGGCGAAGTTCTCGGGCCACCAGCCTGAGCTCTTCCGCCGTGTTGCGAGCGCCCGGCGTCAACGTACGGATGGCACCTGGCGGGACCGCAAGACGCTGCAGGATGGCGCGGTTCGTGGAATCGTCACCCGAGAAGTTGCTCAGCCCAAGCTGCGCGAGAGCTGCCTCCTCGCCCGGATTGGATGGCCGCGTAATCCATATTTCCGGCACCCATCCCTCGCGGTAGATCGTCGCCGCCTCAATCGCTCGGAACGGGACATATCCGCTCAGCACCACGGCGGCACTCGCGCGCTCGAGCGGGTCGGCCACGATGAGCCATCGGCCGATCCCCGACACGCACCATGCCAAGAGGATTCCAACCAGTCCGGCGACCAGGACCGCCCAGATTACCGCACGCGCTGCAGGCAAGCGACCCGACCAGGGTGCGTCTGTCGCTGCCTTCGATCGCCTCTTTACAAGCAACGTACCTTCCAAGAACGTCGCGCGAACAAAATCAGGCGCTCTGCGATCCGTAAGCCCGCGTAGCGAACAAGGCCGACGCACCATGCCGCGAGATCGTCCCGGAGCGGAGTCTGCCTGACGATCCACGGCCAGCCGAGGCGCATGGTGCCGTTCGCGACGGGAAACCGTCCCAGCCGGTAGAACCGCCCAACGACGGATAGGCGGAGGCGGCCGGGATCACATGCCTTCAGCAAGTCGGCGGGAACATTCACGACCGCCGCGGATCTCAATTCGCTGAGGGCGACGAACATGGCTGTCCTGAGGCGCCAGCGGCTCACCCGCTCGATCAACGCAGCATGGTCGAGCCCAGAGCACAGCAGCAGCGCGAGGTCGCGGGGCGCCGGCGCGTGGCCGAACTCGGTATTAGCAGCGTGCAGCACCACGAGCAGTGTGTGATCTTCCGGGCTGGGTAACAGGAAGCCCGGACACCCCGGCGCCGGATGGGCCCGCGCAAAGATTCCGCCGTAGTCGATCGGTCGCGACACGACCTTGTCGAGCTGGGTGTGGACCTCCAGCAACATGGGAGCTCCGCCGCAGGATGTCTGGAGAACAACTTCACCCAGCGCCTCCCGGGTCAGCGGGCGCTCCGCAGGTTGAAGGACGCGGAATCCCATCGCCTCCAGCACCCGGATGATCCGTTCGCGGCGGCCGGGGCTGACCAGAAGGTCGATGTCCCGCATCTGCCTGTCCCAGGGTCGGGGGTAGACCGTTACCGCCAAGGCTGCGCCCTTGACGAGGAGCGCCTCCAGGCCTTCCGCTTCGAGCTGGCGCCCAATCCGCTCGAGGAGGTGGGCGCGAAGCACATAGGCCGCACGCGCTAAGCTGTCGCGCGTACGATGCGGTGAGCGCTCGAGCCGATTTATCGTGGTAGCGTTTCCTCTCGAGCTCCGGTCATGGCGTGTAACCTCGAGGACTTTTCGGAAGGCCTCGCGATCAGCAGCTGCTCGACTGCATCCAGAACCGCGGGCACATTTCCCAAACCGGATTGGAGGCACACGTCGAAGACCTGGACTCCCGCTACGAGGTCCAGATAGTGACGGATCATCCGGCGCTTGCGTTCTCTGTCCTGGAGCGTGAAGCAGTACGCGTGCGTCAAGACGGCGGCGAAGGCCTGAGCCGATGAAAGACAGCGCACTGCAACCGGCGAGACGGCACCTTCTGCCCTGCGCAGCACGCATACACGAACGTGTCATGGGAGTCGATGGGGTCCTCCTCGACTCGATCGACTCGGTGAGCTTTGATCGCACGGCTTCCCGATCAACGTTTCCATGCGTAGTCGGTTGCTTGCCTCATCATCGAGAGCTTTGCGGCGGCTCTCAGCTTTCGGCGTAAGCGCGTCGGCAGTAAACCCTGACATCAGCAGCACACCGATGGGACCATTGACGCAGTCTTTGCCAACAGCAGTCCGATTCAACTTCTGCCTCAGGATCGCTACAGTGGGCTACCGACCGTACTTCTCAGACAGATCGGCCACGACGGCGAGCGCATCTCGCGAGTCACCGAATCGATCGCGGAAGCGCGCGGCAAGCTGCTCCGCGATTCGCTCGAGCGAGGTCCGGCCGTCCATCAGCGAGAGCGCAAAGCTTCGCACCTGCCCATCGGCGCTCAGGGACGGGACATGATTGGCGGCACGCTTGCGCAGGCGGCCCAGCGACAGCGGAGCTCCGAAGAAGGTCGATTGCTTGAATTCGGCCTTGACGGCGGGCGGAGAACCCTGGCCGACGATCCGCGTCGCCCAGCGCCAGACGTAGTCCTCTGCGACCAGGTCGGCGCGGATGTCGATCTCCACCGCATCCCCCACGCAGACGGGCGTAGGTTCAGCCAAGGGGAAGAAGGCCTGGCCGTAAATGAGCTCCGGGGCGCCGGGAGCATTGGAGAACTCCACCCCTTCGACCAAGACCGCCTCGAACCAAACGCAAAGGCCGTGGGCTGTGCCCTCGTGCAATACGGGCGACCGAATCTCCCCATACACCTCGGACCTCTGGATCGAGCGGTAATCCAAGGTGGCCCAGCACGCTGGCGCAGTGAGCAGCTCGCCGGCTGCCACCCGCCCTTTCCTCCATGTGTTCGTCGCCAGGCGCCGGCCTGCCTTCAGGTCGACTCCGTGCGCGCCGTCGCTCCAGGGATCCAGATAGCGCTGATAGAGACCGGGGACCTCGGCCAGCGCCGCCCAGAGGCGGTCCTGCTGCGGAATCAGCTTTCCCCCAGGGGATAGGAGGCGCTCCCGCGCATCCATGATGGCAGGCACGTGACGCTGATGCATAGGAAGGATGCCGCGCAGGTCCGAAACGATCACATCGACCTTCTGAGGGAGCTCCACGGCGGTCGAGAGGCCCTGGATGAACGTGATGCGATCAGCGTAGCCGTTCGCCCTGGCGATCTCCCGGGCCAGGTGAATCGAATCGTCAGGCTCCACCGCATAGACGCGCTCCGCGCCATGCTTGCACGCGAGGATGGCGAGGATTCCCGTGGCGCCGGTGCCGATGTCGAGGATCGTCATCCCGGGCGCGGTGGCTAGCTGCAACGCCCGGGCATAGGCATCGGTCCGGATCCGGTCCGCGACCATCTCTCCGTACGCCACGACGCTGTACACGCGGCGGCCAGTCTCAGTCCTGCGTCGGCCTCTCGGCGGACTGCGCCAGTGCCTGAACATCCTCGAGGATCATGTCGCAGAGCCGAGGGAGATTGGCGACTTCCGCATGCGGGACGGCGCGCCTCACCGGCACGCTGGCCACCACGCGGCCCAGCAGTTCGAACTCGCGGGCGCGCATCGGCCTGTCCATCCAGCGTGTCGCATAGCCGTTTCCCAGGAGGGACATCAGGGCCGCGCGGCCACGGATGCCCGCGATACGAGGCGCCACCGTCTCGGAGCCGCGCTCATCCAGTAGATAGATCGCCGCCAGGGGCAACGAAGCCTGCTGGAACTTGTAGCCCGGCTCCGCCAGGGCAAGGTAGCGTTTGTCCCATGTCGGCGTGAGCCGCGGCAGCGCATCGGGAGACCCGTACAGTGCCGCCACGGATTCGGGCCAGAGGCGGATGCGGGGATACGCCGGGTGAACCAGGAACAGACCGTCTCGCTCGTCGAGCGTGACGACATCGTCCGAGAGAACCGGATACGCCTGCCCCGCGAAGACGGCGGCCGTGGTAGATTTTCCGGCTTCCGGCGGTCCGACGATGGCGATCGCCCGTTCCCCGACCGCGATGGCGCTGGCGTGCAGACAGATGATGCCCCGCCGTAGAAGGACAAACCCCATCACGGGACCGAGCAGATAGGTTGCCGTGTCCTCCAGGGACAGGCCATCCGGCCACCACGACCAGATCCTGGTGCCGTGCTCGTCCACGATGAACTCGGTACCGTCGGGGTACAGGAGCCTGTGGAAGCGTCCGCCCGCCAGGGCCCAGACCCTCAGCCCCGGTTGGCCAGCTTCTCCTTCGTCAGCACCGGCACGCCAGGGACGGATCTCCTGCGCCTCAGCGGCGTTCAGCCAGTCAGGGAGGATCCCGAGGAACACCTGCAGATCGGGAACCGGAGCGAGCGTGGTGGAGAGCGCGAGACCAGGGATCGACGAGTTCGACTCGATCTGCAAGCCGTACGCGGACCCCCGCAGGGATACGACGCCGTGCAAGATCGAAATTACGGCAGCCCAGTTTTGTCCAATTGCTTAAGCAGTTTTGTCCAATTGCTTAAGCTGGCCGCCGTCACTCTTAGCGCTTGACCCGGCCGCTTTGGTGACTTCCCTAATGTCTCCGTAGACAACCAGGTTCGGGCGCTCGTAGGCCTTCTTGCCAGATCCGATCGTCATATTCCTCTCCTGTCATGAGCATGGGATAGCCGCTCCGGTTGCGATTGTGTCGGGTGATCCAGCATCACGTCTGGCTTCCAGACGCTCGTTGCCCCCGCTTTGCCCGGTTTGGTCGTCACACTTTCGCTCCCCTTGGTGAACATGCAGCAACCCGTTGAGCTTCGAGCCAGAGATTCAGGCAGAGCGGCCGCAGGTTCATCCACAGCTCGTCCGAGCTTGCGCTTCTTCCGATGCGAGGAATTGCGGCTCGCCTCACATAGCGACTCAGTTCCGGCCGGGGTTGAAAACTGTCGATGGGCCCTGGGGCCCCGTTGCGCACCTTCACGAGCGCCGGATCGCCCGCCAGCGCCGACTTGGGCCGATTTAGTATCTCCAAGGGCAGGTCACCCCGCATCCCCACGCGGAGTATTTCCTTGTTAACACACCAGGGGACCGGCGGCAACCGCAGCAGGTATTCCACCACGCGGATGTCGGCTATCGGGTGCCTCGCTTCGACCGGAAAGCCCGTGACCCCGGGATCGTAACCTTCGAACAGGTAGGCCCAGTTCGGCGACGAGACCACTTTGAAGGCACCGGGCCGCGTCGGGTGGGGACGCGGCGCCTCCGAATTCACCTCCCTCCATCGGTTCCACAGCCTGAGACGGGCCTCGAACGAAGGGTCGAGCCAGGAAGGATAGAGCGATCTTGCGGGATATGTCCCGAGCAGCCGCTTCAGCGTCGTGCGAAGGCCGACGGGTGGAAGCCGGTGCTGGGACCTCACGTACCAGCTCGCGGCTCCGGCGAGCGTGCCAAGCCGTCTCCGTCGGAGCAGGAAGCCGTGGTAGTGCTTCGGGGACTCGGCCATGAAGGTATCCCCGTCTCGGCCTGTCAGGAAGACTCGGCCGTGGGCCGCCATCCGGCCGTGGAATTCTCTCGACACCGCCGACATCGGCGCAACGTCGGTGGGCTGAGGCCACAGGTTCTTCCGCACCGCCTCCTCCTCGAAGAGCGGGAGATCGTCGGCAACCAGGTGGTCGATGGGAATGGCGAGGGTCTGGGCGGCAAGATCGGCGTAGTGTCTCTCCCGATCGGGGATCAGCCTGGCGTAGCTGACCGTGTAGGCTCGCAAGGCCCCTCCGGGCGCCAGACCTCGCGCGGATGCCGCGACGGTGGTCGAGTCCAGCCCCCCGCTCATGGAGATGGCGACCCGGTCGGCGCGGAGCCTGTCCTTCACCGCCTCTGACAGCACCTGCTTGAAGCCCTCGACAACATCGCTCGCCTGCCTGTGCGTGTAGTGAAGGTGGAAATCAGCCGGCAAGGCCCAGTACCGGCTCCTCCTCGCTCCTGTGGCGGAGAGCGTCAGCGCTCCGGCGGCCGGCAACCGCGCGATGCCCTCGAACGCGGTCGTGGACGCGTCCCGGTTCACGCCGAACAGAAGGAAATCAGCGATGGCGAGATCGTTCAGATCGTCGGGAACCGACGGGTGAAGGCGAACGCAGGTCAGCGTATTGCTGAACACGAAGAAGTGCCGGCGCTGCGCATAGTAGAAGGGCTTCACGCCGAAGTGGTCCCTGGCGCAAAAGACCCGACGCTCTCGCCCATCCCAGATGGCGAACGCGAAGTCCCCGATCAGGTGATTGACGCAGTCGTCGCCCCACGCATGATAAGCGTGCAGGATGAGCTCAGCGTCGTTGGCGAGCT
>QHSB01000051.1 GCA_003220335.1 Candidatus Rokuibacteriota bacterium | reverse complement strand
GTCCCGGCCCCACCTGGGCCGCCCCGCTCAGCGTCGCGTAGCGCCCGACGCCAGCCTCGCCCACCACGACCTTGCCGAGGTACTCGACCCACGCGTGGGCCTCGATGGTCCCGTTGTCGCCTTTGGTGACGCCGATATGAAGAGTGGCCGCGTATCCCATCCGTCTCAGCAGCGACTCGGCCACGAGCGCCCGCGGAAGGCAGGTGGCCCCCGGCCCGAGCCTGGCAGCCGTCGCCACCGCCCACGCGATCCGCTCTGGACGCAAGCACGCCGGCCTTTCCCCGGCCGCGGCGGCGCCCAGCGCGAGTCGCCTGAC
>QHSB01000050.1 GCA_003220335.1 Candidatus Rokuibacteriota bacterium | reverse complement strand
GTCCACATGCGGGTTCCGATGGCGTCCAGGCCGAAGTACGTACCGGTCTTCAAGTTGAGGATCACCGCCTCCCCGTCGAGGTCGCGGTGAATCACATCGTCGGGGATACGGAGCCTCCGACTGCTCAGCGTGATCGCTCCGTGAGCTGCTTCAGCAACTCTGCATACGCCGCCACCTGCCGCGGCCGGTCGAATTCGAGCGCGGCCGTCCTCGCATTGGCGCCGAGCCGGGCCGCGAGCTCGCGATCGTAGTAAAGCTTGAGGATGCCCTCGGCCAGCTCCTTCGGGTTGGCGGGCGGCACCACGAGACCGCATTCGCGCCTGCGCGTGATGTC
>QHSB01000069.1:4520-11306 GCA_003220335.1 Candidatus Rokuibacteriota bacterium | reverse complement strand
GGCGGAGGCTTCCGCCTGGGATGCCGTGGCCGGCGCGGCACGCCTGATCTGCCCCTTCCTCGGATGGATGTGGCAGGCCAACTGGGCGGCCGTGTTCGCCGAGGGCCGCCGCCTCGACGTGCGATACGTGCGCGACGCCGAAGGCCGCGTGCTCGCCATCCTGCCGCTCTACGAGACGGAGTCGGGCGTCCTCGAGCTGCTGGGCGGCGCCGAGGTGTCCGACTATCTCGATCTCATCGCCGTCGCCGGGCACGAGGAAGAGGCGTGGGCGGCGCTGCTCGCGGCGCGCGCCGCCGAGCGCGCGCGCTGGGTGCTCCACGCGGTGCCCGCCCCGTCGCCCACGGTACGCGCGCTGCCTGCGCTGGCCGCGACCGTCGGACTGGGCGCGGACGTCATGCTGGAGGAGCGCTGTCCGGTCCTGGGATTGCCGTCGTCCTGGGACACCTACCTCGCCTCGCTCTCCGGAAAGCACCGCCACGAGCTGACCCGCAAGATCCGACGCTTCGAGCGTGAAGCCCCCGAGGGCCGCGCGGTCGTCGTCCGCGGTCCCGAGGCCGTGGCCGCGCGGCTCGGCGACTTCCTGGCGCTGCACCGGCGCTCGCGCGTGGGCAAGGCGAAGTTCATGGACGAGCGGATGGAGCGCTTTTTTCGCGCCGCGCTGCCGGCGCTCGCCGAGCACGACGGCGTCGCGCTCTGGTTCCTCGAGGCGGCCGGGGCCCCCATCGCCTCCTTCGTGTGTCTCGAGTGGGACGGCACGGTCGGCCTGTACAACTCCGGCTTCGCTCCCGAGGCCGCGTCGCTGTCCCCGGGCCTCGTGTTGCTGTCACACCTCATCCGCGACGCGATCGCGCGCGGCCGCGCGCGCTTCGACTTTCTCCGCGGCGAAGAGCGCTACAAGCTCGAATTCGAGCCCACGCTGGAGGAGGTCTTCCGCGTCACGATCGGAGGAGACGCAGCCCCGTACCCGAGACAACACCCCGAGGGATCGCCCGCGTGAGCCTCCGGATCGCGATGCTCAGCGTGCACACGTGCCCGCTGGCCGCGCTCGGCGGCAAGGAGACGGGCGGCATGAACGTCTACGTGCGCGAGCTCGCGCGCGAGCTGGCGCGCATGGGCGCGGCCGTGGACGTGTTCACGCGCTCGCAGAACGCCGCCATCCCGCGCGTGGTGCGTCTGGCCGACCGCGCGCGCGTGATCCACCTGCCGGCGGGGCCGCAGGCGCCGATGGCGCGCGAGCGCATCCACGCCCACCTCGAGGAATTCGTGGACGGCGTCGAGGCGTGGCGCCTCACCGACGGCATCGAGTACGATCTCCTGCACGGTAACTACTGGCTCTCCGGCGTGGTGGGACTGGCGCTACGCGGGCGCTGGGGGGTGCCGCTGGTGCAGATGTTCCACACGCTCGGCGCCCTCAAGAACGGCGCCGGCGTCGCCGCCGAGCGCGAGCCGGCGCTGCGCATCGCCGAGGAGCGGCGCATCGTCGCCGCCGCCGACCGGCTGGTGGCCGCCAACGCCATCGAGCGCAACGGGCTCGTCGCCGCCTACGGCGCCGACGCGGCGCGCGTGGCCGTGATCCCGTGCGGTGTGGACACCGACCTGTTCACGCCCGGCGATGCGGCGGCCGCCCGCGCCGCGCTCGGGCTCGACCCCGGGCCGCTCCTGCTCTACGTCGGCCGCATCGCGCCGATCAAAGGGCTAAAGACACTGCTCGACGCCGTCGGCTGTCTGCGCGGCGCCGGCACGCCCGCGCACCTTGCGGTGATCGGCGGCGAGACCGACGAGCCGGCCGATGGGCACGAGGCCGACGTCCGCCGCCGCGCCGCCGCGCTCGGCCTCGGCGACGCCGTCAGCTTCGTCGGCGCGCAGCCGCAGGAGCGCCTGCGCGACTGGTACGTGGCCACCGACGTCACCGTGCTGCCCTCGTACTACGAGTCGTTCGGGATGGTGGCGCTGGAGGCGATGGCCTGCGGCAGCCCCGTGGTTGCCTCCCGGGTGGGCGGTCTTCAGAGCACGGTGCGCGACGGCGTGACGGGCCTGCTCGTCCCCGAGGGCGATCCATGCGCGCTGGCGGCGAGCATCACGCGCGTGCTCGGCGACGGCGCCCTGCGCTGGCGGTTGGGCCGCGAGGGCCAGCGCTGGGCCGCGCAGCACCGCTGGCCGTGCGTCGCCGAGGCGATCTGCCGCGAGTACGCGACGCTGGCCGAGGGCGTCGGCGATCTGGCCACCGGACGGTGTAGCTGAGGGGCCCCGAGCGGGCCCCTCAGATTGGAGATGGGGGCCCCGACATGGCCCCCAAACCCCCCCACCGTTCGGAGCGCCCCGGCGAAGCCGTGGCGCTCCTCGATCCCAGCGTTCGGCAGCCCGGCGAAGCCGTGGCGTTTCCCGGCGTGCTAAACTCCCGCGCGCAGTGGGTACCCTCCTTGATGTCGTCGATCTCCAGACGCATTTCGTGACGCGCGGCGGCGTCGTCCGCGCCGTGGACGGCGTGTCCTGGGACGTCGCCGAGGGTGAGACGGTCGCCCTCGTCGGCGAGTCGGGGTGCGGCAAGTCGGTGAGCGCGCTCTCGATCATGCGGCTGGTGGCCGCACCGGCAGGCCGCATCGTCGGCGGCCGCATCCTCTTCAAGGGCCGTGACCTCCTGACGCTGGACGAAGAGGCGATGCGGCGCGTGCGCGGCCGCGAGATCGCGATGATCTTGCCCGCGTACATCACGTTGACGCGGTCTACGCCGACCGCGTCAACGTGATGTACGCGGGCAAGATCATCGAGCGCGGGACCGCGCGCGAGATCTACGCCAACCCGCGGCATCCCTACACGCTCGGGCTGCTGCGCTCGGTGCCGCGCCTGGACGAGCCGAGGCGCGCGCGCCTGGATCCCATCGAGGGCCAGCCGCCCGACCTCTCGCGGCTGCCCGGCGGGTGCGCGTTCGCGCCGCGCTGCGCGTTTTGTGTCGAGCGCTGCGTGGTCGAGACTCCGCCGCTGCGCCCGATCGGCGCGTCGAGCCACGTCTCGGCCTGCTGGGAGGCGGAGCGGGTGCGCGCCGTGCGCGAGCCGGCGCGAGAGCGCACGTCCCCCCAGGGAGGGTCACGCACGTGAGCGAGGTGCTCCTGGAGGTCCGTAACCTCGTCAAGCACTTCGAGGTGGGCGGCGGGCTCTTCGGGCGCCGGCGGGGCCTCGTGCGGGCGGTGGATGGCGTGTCGTTCGCGATCCGCCGGGGCGAAACGCTCGGGCTGGTCGGGGAATCGGGATGCGGCAAGACGACGACGGGCCGCTCTATCCTGCAGCTCGAGAAACCGACCTCGGGCGAGATCCTCTTCGAGGGCCGTGACCTCACCAGGGTCGCGCCCGACGAGCTGCGCGCCGTGCGCCGACGGCTGCAGGTCATCTTCCAGGACCCGTACAGCTCGCTGAATCCGCGCATGACCGTGGGCGAGATCATCGCCGAGCCGCTGAGCGTGCACGGCATCGTCCGCGGCGCGGGGGCGCGGCGCGACCGCGTGCGCGACCTCCTCCGCCACGTGGGCCTGCTGCCGCAGCACGGCGCGCGCTATCCCCACCAGCTCTCCGGCGGCCAGCGCCAGCGCGTCGGCATCGCGCGCGCGCTCGCGATGGAGCCCGCGCTGATCGTCTGCGACGAGCCGGTTTCCGCGCTCGACGTGTCGATCCAGGCGCAGATCATCAATCTGCTCGAAGACCTCCAGGCCGAGTTCGGCCTGACGTATCTCTTCATCGCCCACGATCTTGCGGTGGTGCGGCACATCTCCGACCGCGTGGCGGTGATGTACCTCGGCAAGATCGTCGAGCTGGCGGATCGCAAGACGCTCTACGACGATCCGCTGCATCCCTACACGCGGGCGCTGCTCTCGGCCGTTCCCATTCCCGATCCGGAGCTCGAGGCGCGTCGCGAGCATCTCGTGCTGCGCGGCGAGGTGCCGAGTCCGCTCGATCCTCCGTCGGGCTGCGTGTTTCATCCGCGCTGTCCGCTGGCCGAGGACCGCTGCCGCCGGGTCGTCCCCGAGCTGCGCGAGGTGAAGCCGGGCCACTGGGCCGCCTGCCTGCTCGTTTGAGCTTCCCTTGACACGGCGGTCAGACCACGGCTAACTTGCGGCAACCTTTCGGACTTTTCCGCCGTTCACACGGCACTACTCATACGGGCGGTCGGCCGGGTCGCGGCCCTCCTCCCGGGAGGTGGCCCATGCAACGCCGCTTGGCCCGTATCCTCTGCGTGGCGGTGATCCTGATGCTGGCGCTGCCCGCCGGCGCGCAGGACAAGCCCCGTCCGGGGGGCGAGCTCGTGTTCGTCGTCCCGTCCGAGCCGCCGTCCTACGACGCCCATCAGGAAGAGACGTTCGGCGTCATCCACCCGATGGCCCCGCACTACAACACGCTGCTCCGCGTCGACCCCAACGACAGGACGGGCACCAAGCCCGTCGGTGACCTCGCGGAGTCGTGGACGGTCAGCAAGGACGGCCTCACGTACACGTTCAAGATCCGGCGGGGTGTGAAATTCCACGACGGCAGCGAGCTGACGTCCCGGGACGTCAAGGCCTCCTACGACAAGATCCTGAAGCCCCCGGCCGGTGTGAAGTCCCTGCGCAAGGAGGCCTACGAGTCGGTGGCCTCGGTCGAGGCGCCCGACCCGGGGACGTTCATCGTGAAGCTCAAATACCCCGAGCCGTCGATCCTCCTCAACCTCTCCTCGCCGTGGAACTGGATCTACAAGGCCGACCTCCTCGCCAAGGACCCGCACTGGTACGAGAAGAACGTGATGGGCACGGGGCCGTTCACGTTCGTCGAGCACGTCAAGGGCTCGCACTGGATCGGCAAGAAGAACCCGAGCTACTGGGACAAGGGCAAGCCCTACCTCGACGGCTATCGCGCGATCTTCATCAGCGCCTCCGCGGCGCAGGTCGCCGCCATTCGGGGCGAGCGCGCCATGATCCAGTTCCGCTCCTTCAGCCCGCCCGAGCGCGATCAGCTCGTCCAGGCGCTGGGCAACAAGATCGCGGTGCAGGAGAGTCCGTGGGACTGTCTCAACTTCGTCTCCATGCACCATGAGAAGAAGCCGTTCGACGACAAGCGCGTGCGCCGCGCGCTGAGTCTCGCGCTCGACCGCTACGAGGGCTCCAAAGCCCTGTCCAGGATCACCCTCGTCAAGGACGTCGCCGGCATCCAGGTGCCCGGCACGCCGTACGCGACGCCGCCCGCCGAGCTGGAAAAGCTCGCCGGCTACGGGCACGACATCAACGCCAACCGCGCCGAGGCCAGGCGCCTGCTGAAGGAAGCCGGCGTGCCCGACGGCTTCTCGTTCGTCTTCAAGAACCGCGGCATCCCGCATCCCTACGAGCCGCTCGGCATCTGGCTCATCTCGCAGTGGAAGCAGATCGGCCTCAACGTCCGCCAGGAGATCATCGAGGCCTCCGCCTACCACCCGATGCTCAAGCGCGGCGACTTCGAGGTCGCCATGGACTTCCAGTGCGGCTTCATCGTCGAGCCCGACCTCGACCTGCCGCGGTTCGTCAGCACCTCCGACGCGAACTACGGCCGGCACAAGGACACGGTGATCGACGACCTCATGCACCGGCAAGGACGCGCGACCGATCTCGAGGAGCGCAAGAAGATCCTGCGCCAGCTCGAGAAGCGGCTGCTCGACGAGGAGGCGCACGTGATCTGGACGCTGCAGTGGCATCGCATCGTCCCGCATCTCGCCAAGGTGAAGGGCTGGACGATCACGCCCAGCCACTATCTGAACAACCAGCTCGACGCGGTCTGGCTGACGGAATAGATCGATGTGGAAGTACCTCGTGAAGCGCTTTCTGCTGATGTTCCCGACCTTGCTCGGCGTCGCGCTGCTGACGTTCGTCCTCATCCGCGTGATCCCCGGCGACGTCGTGGAGCTGCGCTACGCGGGCGACCGCGGCTCCGTCTCGCAGGACGTGCTGGACAAGGAGCGCACGCGGTTCGGTCTCGACCAGCCCCTCTGGCGCCAGTTCACCACGTGGGTCCTCGGCGTGGCGCGCCTGGACTTCGGCGAGTCGATGTGGACGGGCGCGCCGATCTGGCAGGAGATCCGGCTGCGCTTCGCGCTTTCGCTGCAGGTGGCGATCATGGCCACCGCGGTGGCGGTGGTGCTGGCCATTCCCCTCGGCGTGGTGGCCGCGCTCAAGCAGGACAGCTGGGTCGACTACACGGTGCGGATCTTCTCGATCGCGGGGCTGGCCACGCCGTCCTTCTGGCTCGGCATCGTGTTCATCCTCCTCCTGCTCGTCGTCTTCCACTGGCTGCCGCCGATGATCTACACGCCCTTCTGGGTCGACCCGTGGGAGAACCTCAAGCAGCTGATCTGGCCCGCGCTGGCCGTGGGCTATCGCTACTCGGCGGTGGCCACGCGGATGACGCGCTCGGCGATGCTCGAGGTGCTCCGGGAGGACTACATCCGCACCGCGCGCGCCAAGGGCCTCGTGCAGCGCCTGATCCTCGCGCGGCACGCGCTGAAGAACGCGATGCTGCCCGTGCTCACGGTCATCGCGCTCGAGTTCGCCTTTCTCATCGGCGGCCTCGTGGTGACGGAGCAGGTGTTCAATCTCAACGGGCTCGGGCTGCTCTTCGTGCAGGCGGTCGCGCACCGCGATTACACGCTCATCCAGGCCCTCGTCATGCTGGTGGCCGGCTGCTTCATCGTCGTGAACTTTCTGATGGACGTCGGCTACGCGTGGATCGACCCGCGCATCCGGTACCGGTGACGTGGGGGGGGCCCCCCTTGGCCCCCCCCCCCCCCCCCCCCCC
>QHSB01000069.1:0-4510 GCA_003220335.1 Candidatus Rokuibacteriota bacterium | reverse complement strand
CGCGCCCTCAGCCGCTGGCTGGCCGCCGCCCGCCAGTTCTGTCGCGCGCGGACGCTCGGCGCGGTCGGCGCCGCCGTCATCGTCGTCATGTTCGTGGTGGCGCTGCTGGCGCCCGTGCTGGCGCCCTACGATCCCGAGGCGGTCGACTTCGCGGCCATGCTCGCGCGGCCGTCGCTGGCGCACTGGCTGGGCACCGACTCCTTCGGCCGCGACGTGCTCTCGCGGCTCATCTTCGGCTCGCGCACCGCGCTCATGGTGGGTTTCGGCTCCTCCGTGCTCGGCGCGACGCTCGGCGCGATCCTCGGCGTGGGCAGCGCGTACTTCGGCGGGCGCGTGGATCTCTATGTGCAGCGCGTGATGGACGTGTTCCTCTCCTTCCCGCTCATCGTGCTGGCCCTGGCGCTCGTGGCCATCCTCGGCAACTCGATCCCGAACCTCATCATGGCCATCATGGTGCCGATGATCCCGCGCTCGGCCCTGGTCATCCGCTCCTCGGCGCTGGCCATCCGCGAGATGCCGTTCGTGGACGCGGCGCGCGCCGCCGGCTTCGGCCACGCGCGCATCGTGCTGCGCCACATGCTGCCGAACGTGATGGCCCCCTATCTCATCATGCTGACGGCCTTCCTGGGGCAGGCGATTCTGGCCGAGGCCTCGCTGTCGTTCCTCGGGCTCGGCGTGCAGGAGCCGACGGCGGCGTGGGGCCTGATGCTGCGCGGCGCGGCCGTCGAGTTTGCGGAGACCGCGCCGTGGATGGCCATCTTCCCGGGCCTGGCCATCAGCCTTTCCGTGTTCGCGTTCAATCTCTTCGGCGATTCGCTGCGCGACGCGCTCGATCCCAGGCTGCGGACCCAGTGATGCCCGCCCTGGTGGGGCAAGCGCCCGGTTTGCTTGACACAATACGGACGGCGAGTTAACAATGCGTGGTCTGACCAGATCGACGAGACAGCCCGGGAGGCCTTAATGCCGTATATCATTGCGGAGCCTTGCATCAACGTGAAGGACAAAGCCTGCGTCGAGGTTTGCCCTGTCGACTGCATTTACGAGGGCGACACGATGCTCTTCATCCATCCTGATGAGTGCATCGACTGTGGCGCGTGCGAGCCCGTCTGCCCGGTGAAGGCGATCTTCGCGGAGGACGAAACGCCGGAGCAGTGGAAGAACTATATCGAGCTGAACAAGCAGTTCTTCAAGGACCATCCCGGAGTGAAGCCCGCGACGAAGTCCTGATTCGTCGCCACCGAAGTGTGTCGAGGGCCCTCGCCCGCCGCGAGGGCCCTTCGTTTTTGGGCACGCCGCCCAGCGCGCTGGGCACTCGCCGCCGCCCGCGCGCGTCCGCGAGCGGATTTTCGCGCGCGCCGGACGTGGCACGCGCGTCGCATCTTCGCCGCCTCCATGAGTGCCGTGCCCGACCCGCGGCCCCCGCAAGCGACGCCCGGCTATCACGGCGCCGTGTCCGACTTCAAGCGGCGCCTCATCGAGACCACGCTGCACGAGACGCGAGGCAACCGCACGCACGCCGCGCGCGCGCTCGGCCTGCAGCGAACCTATCTGCTACGCCTGATCCGAGATCTCGGTGTGGCGGCGCCGCCGCCGGCCGCGCGCGTACGGGCTCAACAAGAACAACGGGGGGGCCAAGAGGGCCCCCCCGTTTCCCCCCCGCGTCACACGGAGCCCGAGCACCGCGTGGACGTGCCGGCGGCGTCGGCGGCGTATCCGCCTCGGCGGCCGCCGGCTCGCGCGTCCGGTGACAACGGTCGGCGTCCCTCGTCGCGCGTCGGCGGGTCCTCCCGACCATAATTGACCTTTCGGGCGCCGCCCGGCAGGATGGGCGTCGTCCATGCCGAACGTTTGGATCGCGGGCGCGGGGATGACGCGCGTGGGGCGGCGCAGCGAGCCGCTCGGTGATCTCATGGCCGACGCCGCCCACGCCGCGCTGGCCGCGGCGGGGCGCGAGCGTCCCGACTTCATCGTCGTCGCCACCATGAATCCCGAGGAATTCGTCGGCGACGGGAATTTCGCCTCGAATGTCGCCACCTACATGGGCTTCGCCGAGACCCCGGCGCTGCGCGTGGAGACCGCGACGTCGTCGGGCGCGGCCGCGCTCTACGCGGGCGTCGCCCAGGTGGCGGCCGGCCTGCACCGCACGGTGCTCGTGGTCGGCGGCGAGAAGATGACCCACCTGCCCACGCCGCGCGTCTCCGAGATCATCGGGCGTTCGATCGACCCCTACGAGCGCGCGTACGGCGCGACGATGCCCGCGTTGGCCGGGCTGGTGACGCGCGCGCTGATGGTCCGACGGGGCGTGGGCGCGCGCGAGATCGCCCAGGTGGCGGTGAAGAATCACGCGAACGCGGCCCGCAACCCGTACGCGCACTTCCAGCAGGCGGTGACGCTCGAGGAGGTGATGGAGAGCCGCATGGTGGCCGACCCGCTGCGCCTGCTGCACTGCTGCCCGATCTCGGACGGCGCGGCCGCCGTCGTGCTCACGGCCGAGCGCTCGGCGGTGCGGGTGGCGGGCATCGGGCAGGGCGCCGATGCGCTGGCGGTGCGCCACCGCGCCGACGTCACGCACTTCAAGGCGACGCGGGACGCGGCGCGCGCGGCGTTCGCCATGGCCGGCTTCGGCCCCGCGCGCGTCGACTTCGCCGAGCTCCACGACGCGTTCGCCTCGTTCGAGCTGATCTCGCTCGAGGATCTGGGACTGGTGCCGCCGGGCAAGGCGGGACGCGTCACCCTCGACGGCGAGACGGCGCTCGACGGCCGCCTGCCCATCAATCCCTCGGGCGGGCTCAAGGCACGCGGCCATCCGCTGGCCGCCACCGGACTCGCGCAGGTGGTCGAGTGCGTGTGGCAGCTCACGGGCCGCGCCGGCGAGCGTCAGGTCTCGGGCCGCGTCGGGCTCGCGCACTCCATCGGCGGGCTCGCGACGAACAACTGGGTGACGCTCGTGGAGAAAGACGCACGATGAATACCCGCCTGCGGCTCGCACGGCCATGATCGAGACGATCGAGGCTTCGCGGTGCCCGCGCTGCGACGCAGTGGTGGCGCCGCCCGCCACCTGGTGTCCGTGGCACCCGGTGCCGATGACGCCGACGACGGTGCGCGGCGTCGGCCAGGTCGTCTCGTTCACGACGCTGCACGCCGCGCCCGAGGGCTTTCGCTCGCCGCTGCACATCGCGATCGTCGAGCTGGAGGGCGGCGCCCGCTTCGTCTGCCACGGCGCCGAGACGCGCGGCCTGCGCATCGGCTCCATCGTCGCCATCGAGGCCGTCGACAACATCTACTACTTCTCGCACATGGGGGCGATGGAGCGCGCGCGGCTGTTCTGGCGGCGCGCGGGCCACGCCGGCGATCGCGTCAACGCCATCGCCCGGAGCCTGGCCAAGCGGGTCATGAAAGGACGAACCGATGCCGGGAGCTGATCAGCCGCTGAAGGGGCTCCGCGTCCTCGACCTCACGCGCGTCCTGGCCGGACCGTATTGCGCGATGCTGCTGGGCGACATGGGCGCCGAGGTCATCAAGATCGAGGAGCCCGGCAAGGGAGACGACACGCGCGGCTGGCCGCCCTTCGCGGGCGGCGAGTCCACGTACTTCATGTCCGTCAACCGCAACAAGAAGAGCGTGACCCTGAATCTGAAGGCGCCCGAGGGCCGCGACCTCCTCAAGCGGCTCGCGAAGAAGAGCGACGTCCTGCTGGAGAACTTCCGCACCGGGACGATGGAGAAGCTCGGCCTCGGCTACGCGACGCTGTCGAAGCTGAATCCGAAGCTCATCTATTGCGCCATGTCCGGATTTGGAGAATCGGGTCCGGAGTCGCACCGCGGCGGCTACGACCTGATCGTGCAGGCGGAGTCCGGCGTGATGGACCTCACGGGCTTCGCCGACGGCCCGCCGGTGAAGGTCGGCAACTCGATCGCCGACCTCGTGGCCGGGATGTCGGGCGCCCACGGTGTCACGCTCGCGCTGGTCGCGCGCCAGCGCACGAAGCGCGGCCAGAAGGTGGAGATCGCGATGCTCGACGTCATGGCCGCGCTGCTGACCTACCAGGCCGGCATGTACCTGAACGCCGGGCGCCGGCCGGCGCGCCGGGGCAACGAGCACCCGTCGATCGTGCCGTACGAGGTCTTCAAGGCGTCGGACGCATACGTCGTCATCGGCGCGGCGAACGACTCGCTGTGGGAACGCTGTTGCGCCGCTCTCGAGCGCCCGGACCTGGCGAAGGAGCCCCGCTACGCCACGGTGGCCTCGCGCGTCGAGCACCGAGCGACCCTGGTGCCGCTGCTCAACCAACTCCTCGGTGGGCGCCCCGCCGAGGAGTGGCTCAAGCGTCTGGAGGCGGTCGGCGTGCCCGCGGGGCGCATCCGCACGGTGCCGGAGGTCTGCGAGAGCGATCACCTCAAGGCGCGTGGCATGGTCGTGACGCTGCCACACGCGAAGGCGGGCACGGTGCGGATGATGGGCGTGCCCATCCGCCTGCACGGCACGCCGGGCAAGGCGAAAAGCGCGGCGC
>QHSB01000068.1 GCA_003220335.1 Candidatus Rokuibacteriota bacterium | reverse complement strand
CTCGTACGCGGAGACGGAGGAGATCGTCGCGGTGGCGCGTGCCGCCGCACGGCACCGAGGCTTCTATGCGAGCCACATCCGCGGCGAGGGCGCGACGCTGCTCGACGCGGTGAGCGAGGCGATTCGCGTCGGCCGCGAGGCCGCGATGCCGGTGCAGGTGAGCCACGTGAAGGCGGCCGGGCGTCCCAATTGGGGCAACGTGCCGCGCGCGCTGGCCCTGATCGATGCCGCCCGCGCCGAGGGCCTCGACGTGCGTGCGGACGTCTATCCGTACACCGCGTCGAGCACGACGCTCCGCACGCTGCTGCCCGACTGGGCGCTCGAGGGCGGCATCGACGCGATGCTGAAGCGGCTCGCGGACCCGGCGGAGCGCGCGCGCGTGCGGGCGGCGGTGGAAGCGCCCTCGGCGGAGAGCCTCGTAAACCGTGTCGGGTGGGAGAACGTGATGATCTCCTATTCCCCGAAGCGGAAAGACGCCGAGGGCCGGCGGCTCTCCGAGATTGCCCGCGCGCGTGGCATGGACCCGATCGAGGCGGCGATCGAGCTCATCGTCGAGGAGTCGGGCAAGGCGTACATGATCCTCTTTCAGCTCGACGAGACCGACCTGCGTGCGGCGCTCGTCCACCCGCACGTGATGATCGGCTCCGACGGCAGCGCGCTGGCGCCGTACGGCCCCCTGGGCGAGGGCAAGCCTCATCCGCGCTCCTACGGCACCTTCCCGCGCGTGCTCGGGGAGTACGCGCGCGAGCAGCGCACGCTGCCGCTGGCGACGGCCGTGCACAAGATGACGGGGCTGCCGGCCGCGCGGCTCGGCCTGCGCGATCGGGGCGTCGTGCGGCCCGGGGCGCGCGCCGATCTCGTCGTCTTCGACGCCCGGCGCGTGGCGGACCGGGCGACCTACGAGGAGCCGCACCGCTATCCCGAGGGCATCGAGCACGTCGTGGTGAACGGCCGCTTCGTCGTGAAAAACGGCGAGCACACGGGCAGCCTCCCGGGTAAAGTCCTGACGCCGCCATGACCACGACGCGTTTCGCCGATCTCCTGACGCCCCTCGTCGGCGCCCCCTCGATCGAGGAGGGCCTCGCCCGCACGCTGCGGCGGGTCGTGGCGTTGACCGGTGCCGCCGCCGGCGCGGTGGTCTTCAGCCCGCCGCATGCAAAGCCGATCGCCGCCACCGCGGGGCCCCGCCACCTGACGCGTGACGCGTCGGGGCGCCACGTCGTGCAGATCCCGCTCGGCGCCTCGACGCGGCCCGTCGGCCGACTGACGCTGGTCGGCCGCGGGCGAGCGCTCACGCGCGCGGCGCTGCCGCCGGGCTTCGGGCGCGAGCTGGGGACCGCGATCGAGCAGGTCTGGCAGCGGCAGCGCCGCACGCTGCGCACCACGATACTGACCGAGATCACGCGCCTGCTGGGCTCGAGCGACTCGCTCGACGACGTGCTGAGCGCCTTCGCCAACGGCCTGGCGCGGCTCGTCGATTTCGACGCGGTCGCGGTGTCGCTGCTCGACGCCGAGCGCGGGGAGTTCGAGGTGCTCGACGTGACCGCCCGCACGGTGCCGGGGCGGATCGCGCGCGACGTGCGGCTGCCGCTCGAGCACACGCTGCTCGAGCGCGTGGTCGCCTCCGGGGGCGCCGTCCGCGTCGACGACCTCGCGGCCGCCTCGGTGCCGGCCGCAAGCCGCGCCACGCTGGGCGCGCGGGGCTGGCGGTCGGCGGCGCTCGTTCCGCTCGTCACCCAGGGAGGCGTCTTCGGCGCGGTCAGCCTGGTCGCGGCGCGCCCCGGCGCCTTCGACGACGACGACGTCGAGAGCGCGGCGGAGCTGGCGCAACCGCTGGCCTCCGCCATCGAGCAGCGACGCCTGCTCGACGAGAGCCGCCGGCGCGCCGAGGAGCTGGCCGCGCTCTATGCCACGAGCCAGCTCATCACCGCGCGACTCGACGTCGCCTCCGTGCTGGACCGCATCAGCCGCTCGGTGAGTGCGCTCATCGGCAGCACCGGCTGCGGCATCGGCCTGCTGGACTCCACCGGGGCGCGCCTCGTGCACGCCGCGGCCCACGGATACAAGAGCGAGGAATGGCGCGCGCTCGCGCTGCCGGTGGGCGAGGGGCTCATGGGCCGCTGCGCCGAGATCGGGCAGCCGATCCGCGTGGACGACGTCCGGCGCGACCCGCGCTCCGCGCGGCGCGACGTGGACGAGCGCGAGGGGATCCGCTCGATGCTGTGCGTGCCGCTGCGCGTCGGCGGCACGCTGCTCGGGGTGATCTCGGCCTTCTCGACGCGGCCGGCCGCGTTCTCCGCCCACCATCAGCGCGTGCTCGAGGCCTTTGCCGAGCAGGCCGGCATCTCGATCCAGAATGCCCAGCTCTTCGAGCAGAGCGTGCACCGCGCGCGCGAGACGCGCGCGTTGCTGGAGGCCGGACGCGCGGTCACCGCCAGCCTCGACTTCGAGCGCACCGTCCGCGTGATCATGGAGCAGGCGAAGGCCGTGCTCGGCGTGCACTCGTGCGGCATCATGCTGAAGGACCAGGAGACGGGCATCATCTCGTCGGTCGCGAGCCTCGACCTGTCGGAGGAGCTGGTGTCCACGGTCCGCCTCCGCCCGGGCCAGGGCATCACCGGCATGGCCGTTGCCGAGCGGCGGCCCATGCAGAGCGCCGACCTCTGGAGCGATCCGCGCGTCCGGTATCCGGAGCTGCCGCGCGCCCAGGGGCTGCGCTCGCTGCTGGCGGCGCCGCTGCGCGTGGGCGACGACGCGATCGGCGCCATCATCGTCCTGCGCCGCGACGTCCACGAGTTCTCGCCGGATGAGGAAGAGCTGTTGATGGCGCTGGCCGACCAGGCCGCCATCGCCGTGGAGCACGCGCGGCTGTACAAGCAGCTCGAAGCGCGGGTGGCTGAGCGCACTCGCGAGCTCGACCAGCAGAAGCGCTTCGTGGAGGTCGTGCTCGAGACGCTGCCGCTGGGCGTCTTCGTCCTCGACGCCGGGCTCGCCATCGTGCGCGCGAACCGCGCGGGCGCCGGCGCGCTCGGCGAGGCGCCCCAGGGCAAGCCGTTTCCCACGCTGCTGCCGGCGGCCCGCGCCGCCGAGGTGGAGACGTTCCTGCACGCCGCCATCGCGAACCGCCGTGTCGAGACCGTGGAGCACGAGCTCCTCGTCGGCGGCGACGTGCGCGTGGTGCGGCTGACGGTGGCGCCGCTCGCGGGCGCGGCCGCGCACGTCGTGCTCCTGGTGGCCGACGTCACGCGCGCCAAGCAGCTCGAGCGGCAGATGCTCCTGACCGAGCGCCTCACCACCGCCGGACGCCTTGCCGCCGGCGTCGCCCACGAGCTGAACAATCCGCTGGCCACGATCGCCGGCTGCGCCGAGGCGCTCTCCGCGCGGCTCACGGAGAGCGGGCTCGCCGACCGGCCCGAGCTCGCGGATTTCCGCGGCTACCTGAGGCTCATCGAGGAAGAGGCGTTCCGCTGCAAGGAGATCACCGGAAGCCTGCTGCAGTTCGTGCGCGAGCCGGGTGACCGGCGCGCGCCCACCGATCTCAACACCGTCGTGCAGAAGACGATCGAGCTGCTCTCGCACCAGTCACGCTTCGCCGCCAGCCGCTTCGTCACCGAGCCCGCCGACGATCTGCCGGAAGTCCTGATCAACGAGGGCCAGTTCCGCCAGGTGTTCCTCGGCGTCGCCTCGAACGGCCTGGAGGCGATGGAGGGACGCGGCCGGCTCCTCATCCGGACGCGCGCGATCCGCGACGAGGTGGAGGTGGAGTTCGAGGACGAGGGGCCGGGCGTGCCCGAGGAGATTCTCGGCCGGATCTTCGATCCGTTCTTCACGACCAAGCCGCCGGGGCAGGGCACCGGTCTCGGTCTCGCCATCGCGCAGGGTATCGTGGCCGACCACGGCGGTCGGATCGAGGTACAGAGTCGCCCGGGCAAGGGCAGCGTCTTCCGCGTCGTGGTGCCGGCGGGA
>QHSB01000049.1 GCA_003220335.1 Candidatus Rokuibacteriota bacterium | reverse complement strand
CTCCTCCTTGATCCGGTCGCGCACGGTGGCCGCGCTGCCCGCGATGACGTAGCCCTTCTCGACGAAGTCGCGGTAGCGCAGCGACTTGGGGTCCTCGGCGCGTCGGATGTTGCTCTTGGCGGCGGCGACGAGGCTGCGGTAGTCCTGGTTGCCGGGCGGCGAGAGGTACTGGATCGGCCAGTGCAGGCACTTGTGATAGAAGTACTCGACGTGCCGCGCGTACTTGGCCTCGGCCGCCGCGTCGCTCTCGGCCACGGCGACGAGCTGCAGGAAGCCCGCGCGGTACGGGTTGGTCTCGCGCCCCTTCTTCGCGACCACGTCCCAGTAGCCCTGCATCATCGTCTTCGCCGCCTTCGCGCCCGAGTAGGACAGAAAGCAGTAGCAGACCTCGTTGTCGACGGCGAAGTCAAAGGTGCTGATGCTGCCCGAGCCGGGCACCCACACGGGCGGGTGCGGCTGCTGGATCGGCCGCGGCCACAGGTTGACGTTGGCGAGCTGGTAGTAGCGGCCGTTCCACGCGAAGAGCTCGCGCGCCTGCCACGCCTTGAGCGTGAGCGCGAAGGCCTCGCGGTAGCGCTCGCGGTGCTCCATGGGCGTGATGCCGTAGGCGAGGTTCACGTCCATCGGGCTGCCGAGCGGCAGCCCCGCCACCAGCCGCCCGCCGCTGATGCAGTCGAGCATCGCGTACTCCTCGGCCACGCGGATCGGCGGGTTGGAGGTCGGCAGCGTCGCGCCCATCTGCACGATCGCGACATTCGAGCCGTTGGTCGCCTTGGCCAGCACGGCGCCCATGATGTTCGGGCTCGGCATGAAGCCGTAGGCGTTCTGGTGATGCTCGTTGGTGCAGACGCCGTCGAAGCCGGCGCGCGCGGCGAACAGCAGCTCGTCGAGCGTCCAGTTGTAGTACTGCCCCACGCGCGTGGCGTCGGCCAGCTCCCACCACGGCGGCGTGACCCAGACCGATTCGTAGCGCTTCTCGAAGTCATCCGGCAGCTCGCGGTGCGGCATCAGGTGGAACGCGCTGATCTTCATCTCAACCCTCCCGCTTCGGCGGCCACTGGATGCCCATGGCGTCGAAGCGTCGCAGCCGGTCCTGGCCGAGCGCGCGATCCCAGGTTTCCGCCAGCCCGCTCGCCGTCCACGGGCGGTCGCCCGTGAGCGTGCGCAGCGGCGCCGGGTGCGAGAACACCGTGACCTCGTCGCCGCGCACGCCGACCACCTGCCCCGTGATGTGCGCGGCGCGGTCGCTGGCGAGAAACGCGACGACGGGCGCGATGGCCTCCGGCGGCGTGGCGGTGGCCATGGCGCGGCGCTCGCCGGGCAGGCGTTGGGTCATGCGTGTGTCGGCCGTCGGCGAGATGCAGTTGCAGCGCACGCCGTACTTGGCCATGGCCAGCGCGACCGACCGCGTGAGGCCGACGATGCCCTCCTTGGCCGCGGCGTAGTTGGGCTGGCCGGGACTGCCCTCGAGGCCTGCCGTCGAGGTGAACGTGATCATGCAGCCGGATTTCTTTTCGCGCATGTGGGCGCTGGCCGGGCGCATGACCGTGAAGTGGCCCTTGAGGTGGACGGCGATCACGGCGTCCCACTCTTCTTCCGTCATGTTGAAGATCATCCGCTCGCGCAGGATGCCCGCGCAGCAGACGACGATGTGCAGGTCGCCGAACGACTTGAGCGCCGCGTCGACCATGGCCTTGCCGCCCGCCATCGTGGCCACGTTCTCGGCGCTGGCGAGGGCGCGGCCGCCCGCCTTCTCGATCTCCCTCACCACCGCCGCCGCCGGCGCGCTGGACGGATCGCGCCCGTCCACGCTCACACCGTAGTCGCCGACGACCACGCTGGCGCCCTCGGCGGCCAGGCCGAGCGCCACCGCGCGACCGATTCCGCTCCCCGCCCCCGTCACCACCGCCACCTTCTTGTCCAGCAGTCCCATGCCGCGCTCCTTTCGGGTACGTGGCGGGATTATAGTCCGATCGACGGCCAGGCCTCGATCATGCGATTCCTCAAGCGGCTGCTCCTCCTCGCGGGCGTGATCCTGCTCGCGGTGCTCGTCCACCGCGTCGGCGCCGAGCCCGTCCTCGCGACGCTGCGCGCGCTCGCGTGGTGGCAGTTCATCGTCATCTGCCTTCCCTACAGCGTGATCGCCGCCGTGGACACGCTCGGCTGGCGGTTCGCCTTCGCCCGCGGCGGCGCGCCGTTCTGGCGGCTGTACGGCGCCCGCCTGGCCGGCGAGGCCCTCAACGTCGTGACCGCGGCGGGCTCGGTGGGCGGCGAGGCGGTGAAGGCCTGGCTCGTGCGGCGCGACGTATCCTACGCCGAGAGCGTGCCGTCGATCGTCGTGGCCAAGACCACGATCGTGATCTCGCAGGTGATCTACCTGCTCCTCGGCATCGTGCTCGCGTGGGGGGCCCTCGACGTCAGCGGCCCCATGCTGCGCAGCATGCTGTGGCTCCTGCTGATCGAGGTCCTCGCCGTCGGCGGCTTCTTCGCCGCCCAGGCGATCGGGCTCGTCGGCCACGGCGGCCGCGCGCTCGTCTGGGCGGGGCTGACGGCGGATGCGACGGCGGCCGAGAGCCTGGACGTGTCGCTGCGCAACTACTACCGCCACGAGTGGCGGCGCTTCGCGGTGTCCACCGCGTTTCACATGCTCGCCTGGCTGCTGGGCGCGCTCGAGGCGACGCTGATGCTCTGGCTGCTCGGCGTGACCGGCTCGACGGTGACGGCAACCGTGATCGAGGCGCTCGGCTCGGGCGTGCAGTTCGCGTCGTTCATGGTGCCGGGCAACCTCGGCGCCATCGAGGGGGCCTACGCCGCCACCTTCGGCGCGCTCGGCTTCGGCGCCGCCGCCGGGCTCGCCTTCGGCTTCGTGCGGCGCGCGCGCCAGGCGGTGTGGATCGCGGTGGGCCTCGCGGTGCTGCTGGGGATGCGCTGGGCCGAGGCGCGCCGGCGCGTGCCGGCTACGCGGTGCGGCTCTTGAAGTACGAGTCCTTGACGGCGATCTTGCCGTGCTCGAACGTGAACACGTCGCAGCCGTTGACCTCGATCTTCTTGCCGTCGGCCGTCGTGCCCGTGAAGAGCCACTGCGAGAGGCCGCGGTCGCCGGCCACGAAATGGCGCGCGTCGCCGAAGTGGGCGTCCGGGAAGATCTTGAAGACTTTCGCGAAGGCCTCGCGTACGCGCTCCCGTCCCTCGTAGCGCGTGCCGCAGGCCTCCTTGCCCGCGGTCGTCTCGAAGACGCAGTCGTCGGACATGAACGTCATGATGAAATCGACGTCGTGCCGGTTCCAGCCCTCGCCGAACGCTTCCAGGTCCTCGATCGTCACCATCGTCGTGTCTCCTCTCACATGAAGCCGTCGGTCGTCGCGCGCCTCACCACCGCCGCGTACACCCAGCGCGTCATGGTCACGATGTCGAAGAACGGCCGCCCGGTGGCGGCCTGGATGGCGTGGCCCCACGACGAGAAGTTGGTGCCCTCGCAGACGAAGGCGCCGATGCGCGGCTCGCGCTCGACCATGCGCGTGGCCAGCGCGACGAGCTGCATCTCCACCTTGTCGGTGTCGATCCAGTCGCGATTCTGCACGAACACGTTGTAGAAGTCCGGCGCGTCCTGCGAGCCGCCGACCACGTGCGGCACGCCCTCGGCGCCGACGGCCGCAAGCACCCGCGGGTTGAGCGCGTCCGAATGAGCGGTCAGCACGCCGATCACCTGGTCGGGGCGCAGCATCCGCTGCACGATCGGCATCTGCATGAGGCTCGACGTGAACATCGGCACGCCGACGGCCGCCGCCATCTCCTGCTGGAAGAGCGCCAGGAAGCCGCACGTGGTGGTGATGGCCCGGCAGCCGGCCGCCTCCAGCTCCTGCGCGGCCTCGATGAACGGCTTGAGCAGCGCGGGATCCTGCTCGTGGACGACCCGCCGGGGCGAGGCGCCGCGCACGACCGCGAAGCGGACGGGAAAGTCGAAGGTCGTCGCGTTGCCCACGTCGCCCGGAATGCGCGGAAAGATGGTGTCGAGGGTGAGGATGCCCACCGCCTCACCGTAGTTGCCGCGCCCGCCCCTCACGATCGGCATCGGATCGCTCTCCTTGCGCCGGCGGACTCACAGCTGGCCGGAATCGCCCCAGTGCGGAAGCCGCGCGCGGTACGCGGGATCGTCGTAGCGCGCCAGCATGAACGCCGGCGCGTACGGGGGCAGCGGCCGGCCCGTCACGTGCGCGGCCACCAGCTCGCCGGCGACGTTGGAAGCCATCAGCCCGTAGCCGCCGAGCGCGCCGCACACGTAGGCGCCCTCCACCGGCAGCGGCCCGGCCAGGAACCGGTTCTCGCGCGTCTTGGTGTAGTAGCCGCCATCGACAACGGCGCGTGGCAGCCGGTCGGCGTAGCGCGCGAAGGCCGGCACCATGCGCGCCATCCCCCGGATGACGAGCTCGGTGTAGGCCGGATCGAACGTCATCGGAAACACCGGCTCGACGGGATCGAGATGATACGTCCACAACAGCAGCACGATCGGGCTGTCGCCGCCGCCCTCGGGCCGGCCATGGGCACCGGTCGGGATCTCCTCGAGCAGGTCGGGACGGCTCGCGGCCAGCGCGTCGCGCTCCTCGTCGGTCCACGTGAGGCGCACCGGGTCCGTCCAGATCAGCATCGGCGCCTCGCGTGGCATGGCGCCGAGCGTGTCGGCGAACGCGATCTTGGCGTGCTGCTCACAGTAGACCGGCAGCTCGACGCCGAGCATCCGGCCGACCCGCGCGACGAACGGCCCCGCCGCATTCACCACGCGCGAGGTCGCGATCGTCGTGCCGCTGACGGTCACGCCGGTCACACGCCCACCCGTCGTGCCGATCGTCTCCACCGTCCCCTGCAGGAGGCGCACGCCCTTGTCGCGCGCGCGCTCGAGCATGTGCATGCCGAGCTGCTGACCGCTGAGCCAGCCGCAGCGCCGCGTATGAAGCACGGCGGCCGTGTCGTCGGCCAGATAGGGAAAATGGCGGCGGATGAGCGCGGGCTCCGTGATCACGTCGGCGCCGACGGGCTGATCCTCGAATCCGTCCGCGGGCGCGGGCCGATAGTCGCTCGAGGCGGTCGCGTGCACGCGGGCGCGACCGGCGCCGAGGGCGGCCGCCTCCTCGGCGGCCCTCACGAAGGTCGGGATCCGCGCGGCATCGGCGGTGGCGAAGAGATAGCCGCGGCGATTCATGCGGAAGACGTTGCCGCTGTCGCGCGCCAGCTCCTCCAGCAGATCGATCGAGCGGTTCATGGCCGCCACCATCGCGTCGCCCGGGCCGGGCCACCAGTTGCGGTAGCACTCGGTGGACTTGTCGCTGGTGAGCGAGAGCGGCGGCCGCTCGTCGACGAGGACGACGTCGGTGACGCCCTGGCGCGTCAGGTGATAGGCCGTCGCGATGCCGGCGATGCCGGCGCCGCAGATCACGACCTCGGCGGTGCTCGGCGCCATGGGCGCCACGCTACCACGGATGCGCGGGGTATATGATCGGGGCGTCCTCTCCATGCACGTGAGCGCCAACGCCCGCCAGCGTCTCCGCGAGATCGCCCGCCGCGCGATGGTCGAGCGCGGCCTCGAGCCCGACTTCTCTCCCGCCGCGCGCGCGGAGGCGCAGGCACTGACGGGACAGGCCGACGGCGGCGACCGCACGATTCGCGACACGCGCGAGCTGCTCTGGTGCTCGATCGACAACGACGACTCGCGCGACCTCGACCAGCTCACGGTCGCCGTGGACGCGGGCGGCGGCTCGCGGGTGCTGGTGGCCGTCGCGGACGTGGACGCCGGCGTGCCGAAGAACGGGGCGCTCGACGCCCACGCGAGCACGAACACGACCTCCGTCTACACGGCCGCCGAGGTCTTTCCGATGCTGCCCGAGCGCCTGTCCACCGATCTCACGTCGCTGAACGCCGCGGAAGACCGCCTGGCCGTCATCGTCGACATGACCGTCGGCGCCGACGGCACCGTCGCCGGCGGCGAGATCTACCGCGCGCGGGTGCGCAACCACGCGAAGCTCGCCTACAACGCGCTGGCCGCGTGGCTCGAGGGCCAAGGCCCGCTGCCGCCGGCGGCCGCCGCCGTGAAGGGCCTCGACGCCAATCTGAAGCGCCAGGACGCGATCGCCCAGGCGATGAAGGCGCGGCGTCATCGCCGTGGCTCGCTCGGGCTGCGCACGCTGGAGGCGCGCGCCGTCTTCGACGGCGACGTGCTGGCCGACCTGCAGCCCGACGAGGAGAACCGCGCCAAGCAGCTGATCGAGGATTTCATGATCGCCGCCAACGGCGTCGTCGCGACGTTCCTCGACGCGCGCGGCGTGGCCTCGCTGCGCCGCGTGCTGCGCACGCCCGAGCGCTGGGACCGCATCGTCGTCCTCGCCGCCCAGCACGGCGGGCGGCTGCCGGCCTCGCCGGACGCCGCCGCGCTGGCGGCGTTCCTGATCACGCAGCGCGACGCCGATCCCGAGCGCTTCCCGGACCTGTCGCTCGCCGTCGTGAAGCTGCTCGGCAAGGGCGAGTACGCGCTGGCACGCTCGGGTCACGAGCCCACCGGCCACTTCGCGCTCGCCGTGCGCGACTACACGCACTCCACCGCTCCCAACCGGCGCTTCCCGGATCTGGTCAGCCAGCGGCTCGTGAAGGCGGCCCTGGCCGGCCGCGGGCCCGCGTACGGCGCCGACGAGCTCGACGCCCTCGCGCGCCACTGCACCGAGCAGGAAGACGACGCCGCCAAGGTCGAGCGCCAGGTACGGAAGTCGGCGGCGGCGCTGCTGCTCGAACACCGCCTCGGTGAGCATTTCGACGCGCTCGTCACCGGCGCCGCCGACAAGGGCACGTGGGTCCGCATCGCGCGGCCGCCCGTCGAGGGCCGGCTCGTGCGCGGCGCCGATGGCCTCGACGTGGGCGATCGGGTGCAGGTGACGCTGAAGAGCACCGACGTCGAGCGTGGCTTCATCGACTTCGAGCGCGCCTGAGGGCGCGCGTCTTGCGCCGATGGCGGGGCTGGTGTGACAATCAGCCGCCTCGCGGAGGGGGCCCGTCATGCGCATCCACCCGATCCGTCTCGCCGCGCTCCTGCTCGTGCTCGTGCTCGCCGGCCTCGTCGGCGGCGCCGCCGGCGCGCCGCCCCGAGACGCGATCGTCATCGGCCTCGTGGCCGAGCCGGTGACGATGGATCCGCCGCAGATCACCGATCTCAACTCCGCGCGCGTGACCAAGCGGATCTTCGAGGGGCTGGTGGGTCAGGAGCTCGGCAGCTACAAGCTCGTGCCGGGGCTCGCGCAGTCGTGGGACATCTCGAGGGACGGCCTCACCTACACCTTCAGGCTCCGCCCGAACGTGACGTTCCACGACGGCACGCCATTCAACGCCGAGGCCGTGAAGTTCGTCTTCGAGCGCCAGCTGAACGACAAGGGTCCCTACTACGCGACGGGCACGTATCCCTACGTGAAGGGCTTCCTCGGCAACGTGGCCGGCGTCGAGGTGCTCGACGCCAGCACCGTGCAGATCAAGCTCAAGGCGCCGCTCACCCCGTTCCTGCAATACCTCGCGCACCAGTCGCTCTTCATGTTCAGTCCCGAGTCGCTGAAGAAGTGGGGCAAGGACGTCGTCAAGCACCCCGTGGGCACGGGGCCGTTCAAGCTCGAGACGTGGGAGCCGGGCGTGAAGGTCGTGCTCGCCCGCCACGATCAGTACTGGGGCGGCGCGCCGAAGATCCGGCAGGCCATCTACGTGCCGATCGTCGAGGCGCAGGCGCGTCTGGTGGCGCTGAAGACCGGCGACATCGATCTCACGATGGACGTGCCGCCGGACAGCCTCGACGAGCTCCGCCGCGACCCCAACCTCGTCGTGGCCGAGAGCAACTCCTCGGCGGTGTGGTACGTCACCCTCAACACGCGCCATCCGATCTTGAAAGATCGGCGCGTGCGGCAGGCGCTGAACCACGCCGTGAACAAGGAGGCGATCATCCGCGACATCCTGCGCGGCACCGCCATCGTGTCGCGCGGTCCGATCTCGCCCGTCTACGGCCCGTACTACGAGGAGAACACCGCTCGTTATCCCCACGACCTCGAGAAAGCCCGCGCGCTGCTCAAGGACGCCGGGTACGCCGGCGGCTTCGAGCTCGGGTTCCTCGTGCCGGAGTCGGGCTCGGGGATGCAGTCGCCGGTCGAGATGGCGACGGTCATCCAGGCCAACCTCGCGCAGATCGGCGTGCGCGCGAAGATCCAGACGATGGAGTGGGGCGCCTACCTCCGGAAGTATCTCGAGCAGCCCGACATGGCCGAGATGTCGTGGAATCCCTCGATCGGCGACCCCGACCACATGATGTACATGCTCCTGTCCTCGGACCGCTTCCCGCCGGCGTTCAACTCCGGCTACTACCAGAACGATCGCGTGGACGACCTGCTGCGCCGCGCCCGCACGACGCTCGACGAGAAGGCGCGGGTGCCGCTCTATAAGGAGGCGCAGAAGCTCGTGGTCGAGGACGCGCCGTGGATCTTCGTGGACCACGGCAAGCAGGTCATCGTCCACCGAAAGCGCGTGCAGGGCTTCAAGCTGCACCCGAACTTCGACCTCGTGCTCACCCCCGTGTGGCTTCCGTAGCGGACGAGGTCGAGCTCCTCTTCGCGCTCGTCCGCCACCGCTACGGCGCGCGGCTCGACGAGGCGCAGCTGAAGATCGTGCGCGAGACCCTCGAGGGCCTGGCGCGCGACCTCGCCGCCCTGCGCGCGGTGCCGATCCCGTCCGAGGCCGAGCCGGCGCAGCCCTTCGTGCCCTTCCGCGCCGATTCGTGAGCGCGGCGTTCCGCACCATCCGCGAGCTGGGCGCCGATCTCCGCGCGGGGCGCGTCTCGCCCGTCGCGCTGGCCGAGACGTGCCTGGACCGGCTCGAGACGGTCGGACGCAAGCTCAACGCCGTCGTCACGCTCACGCGCGAGCGCGCGCTCGAGCAGGCGCGCCGCGCCGAGCGCGAGTTGAAAGCCGGCCACGACCGCGGCCCGCTGCACGGCATCCCCTATGGCGCCAAGGACCTGCTCGCAACGTCGGGCGGCATCCCGACCACGTGGGGCGCGGCCCCGTTCCGCGACCGCTGCTTCGACTACGACGCGACGGTGATCCGCCGCCTCGAGGAGGCGGGCGCCGTGCTCGTCGCCAAGCTCGCGATGGTGGAGGTCGCGGGCGGCATGGGCTATCGCCAGCCGAACGCCTCGTTCACGGGGCCGGGCATCTCGCCGTGGGCGAGCGACGCGTGGAGCGGTGGATCGTCGAGCGGCTCGGGCTCCGCGGTCGGCGCGGGGCTCGTGCCCTTCGCCATCGGCTCGGAGACGTGGGGCTCGATCCTCGGACCAGCGACGTACTGCGGCGTCACCGGGCTGCGGCCGACGTACGGTCGCGTGAGTCGGCACGGCGCGATGCCGCTCTGCTGGACGCTCGACAAGCTCGGCCCGCTGGCGCTCACGGCTGAGGACTGCGGCCTCGTGCTCGACGCCATCGCGGGCGCCGATCCCGCCGATCCCACGACGGCCGCGCGACCCTACCGATACGACGCGCGCGATCCCGGGCGGGGGTTCCGCTTCGCCCTGGTGGGCGGCACGGCCGCCGCCGCGGAGCCGGCCGTGGGTGAGGCGTTCACGCGCGCGCTCGGCACGCTGCGCGAGATCGGCAGCGTGGAGGAGATCGCGTTGCCGGCGCTGCCCTACGAGGCGATGACGCGCGTCATCCTGTGGTCCGAGGCCGCCTCGGCCTTCGAGGTGGAGATCGAGAGCGGCGCCATCGCCGGGCTCACGGCGCCCGAGGATCGCGTCACGCCCTACGCGCGCGACGCGATTCTCTCGAAGGACTACCTGCGCGCGCTACGGCTGCGCGGCGTCGTGGCGCGCGACATCGACGGCGTGCTGAGCCGCTTCGACGCCATCGTCGGGCCGAGTCGGGGCAACGCGGGGCCGCGGCTCGGCGCGGAGTTCCGCAGCCCGATCCGCGGCGGCGCGCCCGACGTGCTCGGGGCCATCGGCAACGCGGCCGGCCTGCCCGCCGTCGGCGTGCCGTGCGGCTTCACGGGCGAGGGCCTGCCCGTCGGCCTGCAGTTCCTGGGCCGCGCGTGGGACGAAAACGTGGTGCTCGCCGCGGCGCGTGCGTGGCAGGCGCGGACCGACTTCCACCGACGCCGGCCGCCCGTGGCGTAAGATCACGCCACGATGAGCTGGCAATCGGAGATGGACGAGCTGCGACGCCGCGAGTCGATGGCCGAGGAGCTGGGCGGCGCCGAGCGGGTGAAGCGCCAGCATGACGGCGGCCGCATGACCATCCGCGAGCGCATCGCCAAGCTGGTCGATCCCGGCAGCTTCCACGAGGTCGGCAAGATCGCCGGCAAGGCGACCTACGATGCCGCCAACGAGCTCGAGACCTTCACGCCGTCGAATTTCGTCTTCGGTCGCGCGCGGGTCGACGGGCGCCCGGTCGTCGTCGGCGGCGACGACTTCACCGTGCGCGGGGGCTCGGCCGACGCCACCATCAAGGACAAGCACCTGCAGTGCGAGACGATGGCCCACGAGCTGCGCCTGCCGCTGATCCGGCTGGTCGAGGGCTCGGGCGGCGGCGGCTCGGTGAAGACCATCGAGACGACGGGCCGCGCCAACGTCCCCGGCGTGAGCGGCTGGGAGTGGGTCGTCGCCAATATCGGCACCGTGCCGCGCGTGGCACTGGGCCTCGGCTCCGTGGCCGGGCTCGGCGCCGCACACCTCGCCGCCGCGCACTACTCCGTGATGATCAAGGATCTCTCCGCGCTCTTCGTGGCGGGCCCGCCCGTGGTCGAGCGGCTCGGGCAGAAGCTCACGAAGAACGAGCTGGGCGGCTGGGAGATCCAGCTCAAGGCCGGCGCCGTGGACGACGCCGTCGACACCGAAGAGGAGGCCTTCGCCCGCGTGCGGCGCTTCCTCTCCTACCTGCCGTCGTCGATCGACGAGGTGGCGCCGCGCGGGCCGCGCGAGGACGATCCGGCCCGCCGCGTGGACTGGCTGATGGACGCCATCCCGCGCGACATCCGCAAGCCCTACAAGATGCGCCCGATCGTCGAGGCCGTCGTCGACACCGGCTCGTTCTTCGAGGTGGCGCCGCTCTACGGCCGCTCGATCGTCACCGGGCTCGCGCGCCTGGACGGCTGGCCCGTCGCGGTCATGGCCGGCGACCCGTTCTTCTACGGGGGCGCGTGGGCGGCCGACACCTGCCAGAAGGTCGAGCGCTTCGTCGACATCGCGCAGACCTTTCATCTGCCCGTCGTTTATCTCGTCGACTGCCCTGGCTTCTTGATCGGTCTCGAGGCCGAGCGCACGGGGACGATCAAGCAGGGCGTGCGCGCGATGTCGGCCATCTGGCAGACGACGATCCCGTGGTGCTCGGTGATCGTGCGCAACTGCTTCGGCGTCGCCGGCGCCGCGCACCGTAACGGCGGCCGCTACTGCACGCGCTACGCCTGGCCGTCCGGCCGCTGGGGCTCGCTGCCGCTCGAGGGCGGGATCGAGGCCGCGTATCGCGCGGAGATCGACGCGGCGCCCGATCCCCGGGTGAAGATGGCGGAGATCGAGGAGCGGCTGACGAAGCTGCGCTCGCCGTTCCGCTCGGCCGAGACGTTCTGGATCGAGGAGATCGTCGACCCGCGCGACACGCGCCGGCTCCTCTGCGAGTGGGCCGAGCTGGCCGCCCCGCGCCGCCGGCCCGGCTCCTTCGAGCACCGGATGCGGCCATGAGCAGCCCGCCACGTTCCTGATGGCGCGTGGGCCCGAGGCCGACGGTGGCCGCGTCCGCGGCAAGGCCGCCATCCGCAAGGTGCTCGCCGATCGTTTCACGATCATCACCGACATGCGCTGCGCGCAACCTGATGGGTCAACGGCTGGCCACAGCCAGCGGATGCAAGACGCTGATGGCGTATCCGACGTCCAGTCGCTCTCCGTGCCAGCCGGGCGTCGACGTGCGCGCGTCGATGTGCAACCCTCCTGCGTCGTTCTGCGCTCGCAACGAGTCCACCGGATTCGCGGGCATGGCCGCCGGCGGCGGCACATCGGATAGTAACCGCCCGTCCGGCCCCCGGAAGCACAGCTCGTCATCGGCCAGTCGCTCGAGCTGGAAACCCTCTTCGTGGACCGCGCGATGGTGTCGGCGACAGAGCATCGTGAGATTGGACAGCGTCGTCGGGCCGCCGTGCGCCCAGTGGCGGATGTGATGGCCCTGACCCAACAGCCGACCACAGCCGGGGAAGCGGCAGCCTTTGTCGCGATGCTGGAGCGCGCGCCGTAGCGCAGGCGGGATCGTGCGCGTGCGCGCGCCAACTTCGGTAATTCGGCCATCGGCATCGTGTCGCATCACGACGCGGCTCGCATCGCACGCCAGACGCCGAGACGTTCCTGCGGGAACGCGCGCACCGCCGTCGAGCACCGACTGGCCCGGGGCATCGGCGTCGGCGAGCATCTGCGCGTCGACATGAACGACCACCTGGTAGCGCTCGCCGGGAGCGCCGGGATCCATTCCTCGGTGAAGGGCGGCCTCGGCGACGAGTGCCAGCGCGTCCGCTTGCTGCTGCTCCATGGTCGGCGCCTCGGCCGAGCCGTCAACGACGGACGTTCCCGCGGGGACGTCTTCCGCCCGCCGGCGACGAGACAGTGCCTCCCTCGCCGCGGTCAGCGCCTGCATCACGACGGCGCCGACTTCGGGTTCCAGGCGCCCGCGGATCACGACCATGCCGTCTCCATCCGGATACACATGGAGAGCGCGGTTGCGATGGCGGCGCGTCGTCTCCTGCGCCTCGGCCTTGCGGTCCATTCGTCGCCACCCGCGGACGATCAGCTCGACATGCTCTGCGGTGCCGGCCCGGCCAACGGCGACGAGTCGCTCTTCGGTCTCTGGCGTCGCGACGCGCGCGAGGGCCTCCCTCAGCTGGGGTAGCGATCCGAGCGCACGCGCCACGCGGACGTGCTCGCGCGCGGCGCCCGGCTCGAGCCCGACGCGCCAGGAGAGCCAGTGGGCGCACGACCGGGCTCGGCTACGCCCCCGCGAACAGCGCCTTCTTGATGATGGCGTGCACGCCCCAGTTGCCGTCGACCACCTGCGTGACGCCGAAGTCGACGGCCACCGACATCAGCGAGATCGCCTCGTCCTCGGTGAGGCCCTTCGTGGTCATGAGGAAGTGGCGCATCTTGCGGAAGGCGTCCTTGAGCGCGAGGTCCACCGACGACTTGGCGTAGATGTCGCTCTGCGCGTTCGCGCCCAGCTCCGCGAGGTACTTCGGATAGCTGAAGCCGTGCAGCACCCACTCGTCCTGCGTCTCCAGCAGCGGGTATTCGAGACCGGCCAGCGCGGTGCCGGGCAGCGTGTCCTTCCTTCTCAGGATCAGCTGGAACGTTCCCGTCAGCGAGCACTCGATGGCGGTACCGCACAGCTCGGAGTCGCCCTGGGCGGCGTGCGAGTCCCCCGCGGAGAGCAGCGCGCCGGGCACGGCGACCGGGTAGTACATGGTCGCGCCCTTGCCGATGCGCCAGTCGTCGATGTTGCCGCCCACCCAGTGCGGCGGGATCGAGTCCACGATGTCGGCCTCCGAGGGCGCCAGCCCCAGCACGCCGAAGTGCGGGCGGATGGGGATGCGCACGTTCTTGAGGATGCCGTGGTTTTCCTTG
>QHSB01000048.1 GCA_003220335.1 Candidatus Rokuibacteriota bacterium | reverse complement strand
GGCCGTCGTGATCGTGTCGCGCTCGATGATCAAGCAGATGCCGGTGCCGACCCTCAGCGTCTTCGTCGCGGCCGCCGCGGCGGTCAGCGCCACGAACGGGTCCAGTGTGTGCTTGTATTGCTCCGGCAGCTGCTGACCGCCCGCGAACGCGCTGCGCCGGCTGGTGGGAATGTGCGTGTGCTCGGGCACCCACAACGACTCGAAGTTGCGCGCCTCGGCCTCGCGCGCCAGCTCGTCGATGCGGATCGCGTACTCGGTGGCGAAGATGCAGAGTCCGATCTTCATTGCCGGTCCTCCTGGATTCATCGGGTCGGGGTGGCGCCGGGCGCCGGCGTCAGGCCCACCGGGCTGGGCACGAGCGAAAAGTGCGTGTGGGTGGCGAGCCAGCGACCGTGGCGGCGCTCGAAGGCCAGCGTGCAGCGGCCGGGGCGGGGGAAGGTGCCGCCATCTGGCAGGGTGCCGAGCGAGTCCCAGGTGGCGGCGATCCAGCCGCGGTCGCCGGCCACGGCACCGCGCGCGCGGTCCACGTCGAGGGTGAAGTCGCGGATGACGGGCCACACGCGGCGCCACTGCTCCTTCTCGACGACGTCGAGCCCCTGGACGAACGGCGCGACCGTGCCGAAGGCGACGATGTCCGGCGCGCAGAGCGTGCGGCCGCCGAGGAAGTCAACCGCGCGCACGCACGTTTGCCAGGCGCGGAGCCAATCGCGAAGCGGCGCGAGGTCGTCGGCCGCCATCAGGACGGGAAGATCGCGTCGGGCATGAAGGCGGAGACGATCCAGTTTGGCGCGTCCACGATCTCGCTGATCTTGAGGTCGGCGGCCACCGAGCAGATCACGTACGCCTCCTCGCGCGAGAAGCCGCGCGTCTCCACCAGATGGTCGACCATGTAGCGCACCGCCTGCTGCGCGGCGGCGAAGAGATCGGGCCCGTGCGCGGTCGTCGCGTAGTGCGCTCCGTGGTTGGTCGCGTGCGACGGCGGCGCGGGCGTCACGAGCTGCGGCTCGGCGAGCCGCCGGCCGGGACGCAGCCCGAAGCGGAGCGTGACGCGCCCCATCATCTCGACGGCGGTCACGCAGACCTCGCCGTCGCCCTGGGCGGCGTGGGCGTCGCCGACGCTGAACAGCCCACCGTCGACCAGCACGGGCAGGAAGAGCGTCGCGCCGGCGACGAGCTGCTTGATGTCCATGTTGCCGCCCGCGCGCCGCGGCGGCATCGTGCTGTGACTGCCCGGCTCGTCGAGCGCCACGCCCATGACGCCGGGGAACGGCGCCAGCGGCACCGCCACGCGGTGGTCCATGCGTGCGTGCCGTCCATCGGAGATGTCCCAGATCTGTAAGAACGGCTTGGCGAAGTCGGTCTCGGGCAACAGCCCGCGCCCGGGACGGATGGCCGTCCAGCCGAAGTCCGCACCAGGCTGCACGTCGAGGATCTCGATCACCAGCGTGTCGCCGGGGCGCGCCCCGCGGACCTTCACGGGACCGGTGAGCGGGTGGCCGCGGAACGGACCGCGGCGCAGGACGTCGTCGTGGGTCGAGGCCTTCGAGTAGAAGCGGTTGGCGGCGTCGCGCGTCTCGAACTCGACGGTGTCGCCGGGCTCGACCTCCAGCCGCGGCGGCAGCGCGTTGTTCCACTCCTGGTGGATCTCCTCGTGGCCGAGGTGGTGGGTCTTCACGCGGCGAGCTCGGTCCAGGCCACCATGCCGGTGCCCGAGCGCCAGGCGATGGCCGGCATGTAGGCAAGCACGTCGGCGGGACCGCGCGTGAACGCCAGCGCCACGATCCACGCCAGCAGCTCCGCGGTGCCGCCGGAGCCGGCGGCCTCCATGCGTGGGAGCGTGCACTCGCGCAGGAGGCGCTCATGATCGCCGAGCTTGAGCAGATCGAGGAACCAGCGGTCGAACTCCTCGTCCACCCAGAAGTAGCGCGGGCCGCCGGGCTCGTGCGAGAGCCCGCCGGTGGCGACGACGGCCACGCGCAGCGGCGCCGGATAGGCGCGAATGATTTCACGGAGCAGGACGCCGACCCAGTAGGCGCGCTCGGGGCGCGGGATCGGCGGCACCGTGCAGTTCATGGTGATGGGCACCAGGCGAAAGCGCGCGTCGGGGTTCAGGTAGTGCGTCGGGACCGAGATGCCGTCGTCGAACTGCATCGCGTCGCCGAGGTGCGCCAGGGCGAGCCCGCGCCGCGCGCCCTCGTTGACGAGGAAGCGCGCGAGGCCCGGCTCACCCGCCACGCGATACTTTTCCATCCCCAGCCACTCGTCGAACCAGTCGGCGGGCCCCACGTGCTCGCCGCCGATGCCGACCGTGTACTCCGGCACGTTGTTCATCGGCCAGTTGAGCAGGTGATCGTTGCTGAGCATCACCAGCACGTCGGGCTGCGCGGCCTCGAGCCGGCGCCGCATCTCCGCCGTCGCGCCCAGCGCGAGCTGCTGGTGTTCCTCCGAGGCGCGATCGAACCAGCCGGTGAGGCCGGGCGAGTGCGTCATGGCCATGGCCGCGACGATCTCGGCCATGCTCAGCGTCCCTCGACACGCTGCTGCAGCGCCATGGCCTCGGCCGTCTCGCGCGGGAACGCGCGCTTGTAGCACTCGAGCGCGGCGCTCGCGTTGCTGTTCTGCGCGGCGCCGAAGAAGAGGCGCAGGATCTGCGGCACGTAGTACTGGTGGACGCCGAGATCCATGAGCCGCCGCGGATCCTTGGCCTGGACGGCGTCGATCTCCGCGCGGCTCAGCCCGAACTCGCGCGCGAGAGCCTCGAAGTCGGTCAGCCAGCGCTCGCGCAGCCGCGCGTCGCGGCGTACGTGGAATATCATCTGATTCAGCGGCAGGGTCTTGTCGCAGCGCTCGACGTTACCCATCGGCCGATCCCTTGAGCACCCTGGGATTCACCTTCAGGAACATGATCACGCAGCGCTCCGTCCCGAGGTTGCGAACGTCGTGCGGCACGCTGTTCGGGAACGTCACGATCGATCCCGCCGGCACCACGACCTCGCGACCGTCGATGGACATGTTCGCCGTGCCCTGCAGCACGAAGATCGCCTCTTCCTCCTTGGGATGGCTGTGCATGACCGTGGACTGGCCGGGCTCGTAGCAGGCGATCTCCGACCAGAGCTGGTCGGTCTTGAAGAGCATCTTGCGCACGCGCTTGTCGGGGGCGAAGGCTTTCAATGCGTGCAGGTCGAACACCTGCGCGACGCCCCTCTTGGCCGCGACCGCAACGTCCTCGTTCATGGCGCCTCCTGCGGCTGAGTGGCGCCTAGTGTACCGCGGGCGCACGAATCGATCCTGCGCGCCGCGGCATCTTCATGGATAGGAGGCGAAGACCATGGTGCAGGCGTTGATCGCTCCCGTGTTGCTGGCGACGGCCGTCGGCGTGTGGCTGGCGTGGCTCAAGCGGCGCGAGCGGGCGGAGGATCGCGCGCTGACCGTGCGCGCGGAGATCCAGAGCGCCGTCAATCGCGCGCTGGAGGGTGAGTCGCTGCTCGCCGTACAGGTCGAGCCGGCCTCCAGTTTTCATCCCGGACGCGTGGTGCTGTCCACGCCGATGGGCTACGAGTGGCTCGTGCACGAGGCGTGGAATCCCGTGATCGAGCACGCGCCCAAAGAGTACGAGGTCGTGCTGCGCCACGCCGCGTGACGCCGTTCCGCATGGTCTGTTTCTGATCACCGCTGGTGATCAGAAACCGACCGGCGGCCACGTTCTGACCATCCATTCTGCGACCTAAATCGCATGTTATCGCGTACTTACATGTCTCGGCCGATCTGGTACCGGGCTTGCGTTTGTACCCCAACCATGGTCGACGTGATCGTCAGAATCACGGGGCTGGTGGTGCTGGCCGTCGGGGTGCTGAACCTGGCGCATGGGGCGCTGGTGACCGCGCGGTTGGTGGCGCATGTCACGCGACGTTACCCGCACCTCCGGCTTGACCTCTGGCTTCCCCGCTGGGCAGACGCGCGCGACGCGCAGGCCTGGCTCGCGACCTGGCGCGGAGTTCTTCGCTCCGGTGATCCGACAATGGCGGCCATCCGCACGGACGGCCGAATCGTCATAGCCCGCCACGTACAACTCATGCTGTCGTCACAGGCGTGGGTGATGGTGGCGGCCACGATGGTGCCGCGGCTCTCGTAGCTTCGGTGCCAGCCCGGAGGCGGCCGGCGGTGGCGCGACCACGACCGTCTCCGGGCTCAATCTTTTTAGAGGGGGCCACGGCTTTGCCGGGGCCCCCGAACGTTTGGGGGTGTGGGGGCCATTTCGAGGCCCCCACGTTCATCTAGTCGGTGGGATTCACCATCAGGCGCACCGTCACGCGGCGCAGCTTCGCGTGCTCGTTGCTCGCGGCCTCGAGCGCGCCCAACCCCACCGAGTGGACGCGGGCGATGTCCGCGCCGTTGCCGATCAGGTAGCGGCGCACCGACTCCACGCGTCGCTGGCTCAGTCCCACGTTGTAGTCGCGCGTCCCCGTGGGGTCGGTGTATCCCTCGAGGTCCACGCTGAGGTCCGGGTTCGTCTGCAGCTCCTTCACGACGCCCAGCAGCGCGGTCTGCGCGCCGTCCGACAGGTCGCTGCGGTCGAAGCCGAACTGCACGTGCAGCGTCTCGACCACCGTGCGCTTGTTGCGGCCGGTCCACAGACGCGTGAGGCGCCCGTTGACATCGTCGGCGCGGCCGAACGCGGCATCGGCACGGCCCTGCGCGACGCGGCTGGCATCGCCGACCTCGCGCACCGCGCCGTCCACGCGCGCGAAGCGCTCGTCCATCTGCGCCTGTTTCTGGCCGAACACGTCGTTGACCCAGCCCTTCGTCGCGCAGCCCGCCGTCGCCGCCGCGGCGAGCGCGAGCGGCACGCTCCACGTCACGATCCGTCTCATGTCTGTCCTCCTGTCCGGAAATCCCGCGCTGAGCGCCTGGAAATGCCGGGCCCGGCTGCAACGCGCGAGCCAAGCGCAAATGCGCGAGTTTTCGCGGCCGGCGGTGTCGCGCGCGTGCGCGGCCGTGACACTCGCGTCAGAGCGGTGACGGACGGGAGACAGCCGCGAGGGAACGAAAGTTTTTCCGTGCGCGGGCGCTCGCGGCGCGGCGGCCGACGCGGCCGACCTCGTCGGCGCGCACGCCGCCCCGCCCTGCCCTTGACATCGAGGCCCTTTGATCGGACAGTGACGCGCACCGATGTTCCGAGCAGTTCGGACGCCCCGTGTATACGAGCACATCGTCGCGCAGATCGAGCGCGCGATTTACGAGGGCCGGCTCGCGCATGGCGACAAGCTTCCGCCCGAGCGCCAGCTCGTGCGCGAGTTCGGGGCCAGCCGCGTGGCCGTGCGCGAGGCGCTGCGCGCGCTCGAGCATCGCGGCCTCGTCGAGGTGCGGCAGGGCTCCGCCGGCGGCTACTTCATCCGCGAGCTGGACGCCACGACCGTCGTGCGCGACTTGTCGACGCTCTTCCGCCTCGGCCGCGTATCGCTGGTGCAGGTGGCGGAGGCCCGCGCGCTGCTCGAGCCGGAGTCGGCGCGGCTGGCCGCCGCGCGCGCCACCGATCACGAGCTCAAGCGACTCGGCGAGTGCCTGGAGACGCGCACCGCGGCCGGGCTCACCTCGCGGCGACGGCGGGCGCTGGACGCCGAGTTCCACCGCGTGGTGGCGGCGGCCGCGCGCAATCCCGTGCACGCGGCGGTGACGCACGCGCTCACCGCGCTCGAAGTCAAGGTCGGCGCCCAGGGCGTGGATCTCACGTCCGAAGACGACGCCGCCATCATCGCCGCCCATCTCCTGATCCACGACGCGATTGCCCGCCGCGACGGCGACGCGGCTCGCGCGGCCATGCACGCGCACATCCTGGACGTCGAGCGCCGGCTCGCCCGCGGCGTCGTGACGCGCGCCGCGTCCTGACCTTCGGGAGGCCGTCATGAGGTCACGCCGTGTCCTCGCCGCCCTCGCCGCCCTCGGCACGCTCGTCACCGCCGCGCCCTGCGCCGCGCAGGGAACGATCCGTGTCGGCGAGATCAACTCGTTCAGCGGGATCGGCGCGCCGTTCACCGGGCCCTACCGCCAGGCCATCGAGATGGCGGTGGAGGAGGTCAACGCGAAGGGCGGCGTGCTGGGGCGGAAGGTCGAGGTCCTTTTCCGCGATGACAAGGGCCAGCCGGCCGAGGCCGTCAAGCACGCGCAGGAGCTGGTGGCGAGCGAGAAGGTGAGCCTCATCGCGGGCACCTTCCTGTCCAACGTTGGCCTCGCCGTCTCCGACTGGGCGAAGCAGAACAAGACGCTGTTCGTGGCCGCCGAGCCGCTCACCGAAGCCATCACGTGGTCCAAGGGCCACGACCATGTCTTTCGTGTGCGCCCGAACACCTACGAGCAGGGGCGCATGCTCGCCGAGAAGGCCGGCCGCATGAAGTACGCGAAGTGGGCCACCATCGGCCCCAACTACGAATACGGCAAGCGCGCCTGGGAGACGTTCCGCGACCGGCTCAAAGAACTGAAGCCGGATGTGCAGGTGGTGGGCGAGCACTGGCCGACGTTGGGCAAGCTCGAGGCCGGACCGTTCGTGACGGCGATCCTCAACCAGAACCCCGACGCCCCCTGGGGCCCGAGGCGCCGGAGGGGATGCTCGTCACCGGCTATCCCTGGTACGACATCGCCGCGCCCGCGCACAAGGACTTCGTCGCGCGCTTCACGAAGAAGTACGACAAGAACCCCGTGCTCGGCTCGCTCGTCGGTTACGTCACCTATCTCTCCATCGTCGAGGCGATCCGCAAGGCGGGGTCGACCGACACCGACAAGCTCGTGGCCGCCTTCCGCGGCCTGAAGGTCGAGACGCCGATCGGGCCGATCAGCTACCGCGCCTCCGACGGGCAGTCGACGATGGGCGCGTGGGTCGGGACCACCAAGCTCGACGCCCGGCGCGGCGTCGGGATCATGGTGAACTACGAGTACGTGCCGGGTGAGAAAGTGCTGCCCTCCGACGACGACGTGAAGAAGCTCCGAAGCGGCAACTGAGCCTGTCGCTCTTCCTCGTCCAGCTCCTCGCGGGGCTCGCGCACGCGATGGTCCTCTTCCTCATCGCGTCCGGGCTCTCGCTGATCTTTGGCGTCACCCGCGTCGTCAACTTCGCGCACGGCTCCTTCTACATGCTCGCCGCCTACCTCGCCTACACGCTGGCGCCGGCCCTGCCGCTGGGCGCCGCGTCGTTCTACGTGGCGGTGGCGCTGGCCGCGCTCGCCGTGGGCGCGCTCGGCACGCTGGTGGAGGTGGGCCTCCTGCGCCGCGTCTACCGTGCGCCCGAGCTCTACCAGCTCCTGCTCACCTTCGCGCTCGTGCTCGTCGTCTCCGACGTCGTCAAGCTGGTCTGGGGCAGCGAGAACAAGACGGGGCCGAGCGCGCCCGGGCTCGCCGGCGCCGTCCGCATCGCGGGGCAGCTCGTGCCCACGTACGATCTCGCGCTCATCGCGCTCGGGCCCGCCGTGGCCGCGGCGCTCTGGTGGCTCTTCTATCGCACGCGCTGGGGCGTCCTCATCCGCGCGGCCACTCAGGACCGCGAGATGGTGGCGCTGCTCGGCGTCGATCAGGCGCGGCTCTTCACCGGCGTGTTCGCGCTTGGCTGCGGGCTGGCCGGCCTGGCCGGCGCGCTGCAGATTCCACGACAGGCGCTCACCACCGTCATGGACGCGGCCATCATCACGGAGGCCTTCGTGGTGGTCGTGGTGGGCGGCATGGGCTCCGTGCCGGGCGCGCTGCTGGCCGCCATCCTCATCGGCGTCATCGACGCCTTCGGCGTGCTCGCGCTGCCGCGGGCCTCGCTCGTGCTCACGTTCGTGGTGATGGCGGTCGTGCTCGTCGTGCGCCCGTGGGGACTGCTCGGGCGGCCCGAGGCCCAGGCGCGGTTCGCGGGCGGCGCCATCGTGCTCGGCGGCGGCGTCGCGGTGCCCCGCTGGCTCGTCGGCGCCGCCGTGGCGGCCTTGGTGGCGCTGCCGCCACTGCTGCCCACGTTCTACGTCTGGGTCCTCGTCGAGATCCTCGCGTTCGCCTTGTTCGCGGCCAGCCTGCATCTGCTGATGGGCACGGGCGGCATGGTCTCGTTCGGCCACGCGGCGGCCTTCGGCCTCGGTGCCTATGGCGCGGCGCTGCTCGTGCAGTGGGCGAAGGTGCCGATGCTCGTCGCCTTCGCAGCGGCGCCGCTGGCGGCCGCCCTCGCCGCCGCCGTCATCGGCTTCTTCTGCGTGCGGCTCTCGTCGATCTACTTCGCGATGCTCACGCTGGCCGCAGCACAAATCGCCTACGCGATCGTGCACCAGTGGTACGACGTGACGGGCGGCGACAACGGCCTCCTCGGCATCTGGCCCGCGCCCTGGCTCGCCTCGCCGATCCGCTATTACTACCTGGCGCTCGCCGCCTGCGGTGCCGGCCTGGCCGCCCTCGCCGCGGCCGACCGCGCGCCGTTCGGCCTCACGCTGCGGGCGGCGCGCGATCACGCGCGGCGCGCGGAGGCGGTCGGGATCGACGTGCGCGCGCACCAGTGGCTGGCCTTCGTCGTCGCCGGGTTCTTCGGTGGGCTCGCCGGCGGCACCTTCGCGTTCCTCAAGGGCAGCGTGTTCCCCGAGCTGCTGGCGGTGCCGGTCTCGGTGGAGCCGCTCGTGATGGTGCTGCTGGGCGGCGTGCATTCCCTCGCCGGCGCGCCCCTCGGCGCCGCGCTCTACAAGCTCCTCGACACCGTGGTGACGCGCTACACGGAATACTGGCAGCTCGTCCTCGGCGTCATCCTCGTAGTCCTCGTGCTGGTGTTCCCCCGCGGGATCCTCGGCGTGCTGGGGGCGCGCGAGCGTGGCTGAGCGCGCGGCCGTGCTGGAGGTGGACGGCGTGCGGCGCGCGTTCGGCGGCGTCCGCGCCGTCGACGGCGTGTCCTTCGCCCTGGAGCGCGGCGAGATCCGCGCGCTCATCGGCCCCAACGGCGCCGGCAAGTCCACCTTCTTCAACATCCTCACCGGCCAGCTGCGTGCCGACGCCGGGCGCGTGCGCTGGCGCGGGCGCGAGATCGGCGGGCTGCCGCCGCACGCGATCTGGCGCCTGGGAATCAGCCGCACGTTCCAGATCACCGCCACCTTCGCCACGCTCACCGTGCTGGAGAACGTGCAGGTCGCGCGGCTGTCGCACGCGGGCCGCAGCCGCGCGCTGCTGATCCCGGCCGCGCGGCTGGAGGTGGCGCCGTCGCGCGCGCTGCTCGCGCAGGTGGGGCTGATCGAGCAGGCCGCGCGGCCGGCGGCGGTCCTCGCCTATGGCGATCTCAAGAAGCTGGAGCTCGCGATCGCGCTGGCCAACGATCCCGCGCTCCTGCTGCTCGACGAGCCGACGGCGGGCATGGCCCCCGGCGAGCGCGGCGCCCTGATGGCGCTGACGGCGCGGATCGCGCGCGAGCGCGGCCTCACCGTGCTGTTCACCGAGCACGACATGGACGTCGTCTTCGCGGTGGCCGAGCGGATCATGGTCCTCCACCAGGGCCGCGTGATCGCGGACGGCACGCCCGCCGCCGTGCGCGCCGACCGTGAGGTACAGGCCGTGTACCTCGGCGAGGAGCCGTGATGCTCGAGCTGGCGGACGTCCACGCCGTGTACGGACGCAGCCACGTGCTGCACGGCGTGAGCCTGCGCGCCGGGGAGGGCGAGGTGGTCTCGCTGCTCGGACGCAACGGCGCCGGCAAGTCCACCACGCTCAAGGCGATCGTCGGGGTGGTCGAGGTGACCGCGGGCGAGATCCGCTTCGAGGGTCGCTCGCTGCGCGATGTGCCGACGCATCGCGTGGCCCGGCTCGGGATCGGCCTCGTGCCCGAGGACCGCCGGATCTTCGCGGACCTCAGCGTGCTCGAAAATCTCATGGTCGGCGCCCGGGCGGACGGCGGCTTCACGGTCGATCGCATCTTCGGCCTGTTTCCGAGGCTCGCCGGTCTCGCGCGCCGGCGCGGCGGCAGCCTCTCGGGCGGCGAGCAGCAGATGCTAACGATCGCTCGCACGCTGATGACCGGGCCTCGCCTGCTGCTGCTCGACGAGCCCTCGGAGGGGCTGGCGCCGGTGGTCGTAGCCGCGCTCGCTGACACCGTGGCCGCGCTCCGACGCCAGGGGCTCAGCATCCTCATGGCCGAGCAGAACGTGAAGTTCGCCCGCCGGCTCGCCGACCGCGCCTATATCATCGAAAAGGGTCAGATCCGCTTCGACGGAACGATGGCCGCCCTCGACGCCGATGAGTCCCTGCGCCGCGCTTACCTCTCAGTCTGACCATCCGGTTGCAGGCTCCGGCAACGTGGTGATGAGTTTTCCCCGTCCTGGCGCCCGTTTACGGCTGTGAGGATCGTGGTACGAGACTTGCCAATGACTTGCCAATGATGACGGTTGATGACGGGCGGAGGACCCTGTGAAGGTATCCGTCGTGATCCCAACCTATAACCGTGCCCGCGTGGTGGGGGAGGCGATCGACAGCGCGCTCGCCCAGACCCACGAGCGCCTCGAGGTCATCGTCGTCGACGACGGGTCCACCGACGACACCGCGGAGCGCATCGGTCGCCGGCGCGACCCGCGCCTGCGCTACGTGCGCCGTGAGCATGCCGGCGTGTCGTCCGCGCGCAACGCGGGCATCGCCGCTGCCACCGGCGATCTCGTCTCCTTCCTGGACTCCGACGATCTCTGGAAACCCGAGAAGATCGAGACCGAGGTCGCGGCGCTGGCCCGACATCCGGAGGCCGGCGGCGTCTTCAGCGACCTCGAAAAGCGCGAGGGCGCCACCGTCGTGCCCTCGTTCATGCGCCGCACGCGCGTGTTCGCGCGGCTGCTCGGCGGCCGCGCCTTTCCGGAGGGATTGCTGCTGCCGTCGCGGGCGCTGTACCTGTGCCTGCTCCAGGAGATCCCCATCAAGACGCCCGCGCTCACGGTGCGGCGCAGTGCGCTCGAACGGGTGGGCGGCTTCGACGAGCGCTGGACCTCGTCGGAGGACTGGGAATTCCTGCTGCGCCTCGCGCGGAGCGAGTCGCTTTTGTACCTCGATCGCCCGCTCGCCGTCATCCGCGTCTCGACGGACTCGCTGCGCCGCGGCGACCAGGAGCGCGGCGAGCTGACGATGCTCCATTTGCTCGCCGCGGAGTATCACCGCCTCTCGGATCCCGAGGCGCGCCGCGCCGCCGCCGCCGGCATTGTCGAGCGCGCCAAGCATCTGAGCTGGTATTACCGCGACACCGGCCGGCGCCGCGCCGCGATGCGCACGTGCCTGAGCGCCTTCCTCGTCGTCGGGGACGCCGAGCTGCTCCTGCGCGCGCTGATGGTCTGGGGTCCCGAGGATCCGCGCCGCTATCTCGCCAGGATGCTGTCGACCCGGGTGGGACGCCTGCTGGGGTACGGGGTACTCTCCGGGAGCCTCGTCTGAGCCGCCTGCTCCAGGGCGCGCTGCGCGCCCTGTATGGCCGCTACGTGCCCGAGCCCGTGAAGAACTCGCTGCGCCTGCAGCTCACGCTGCTGCGCCGCGATGTCGAGCCCGCGCGCGCGGCGCCGCCGACCGGCCGTATCGTCGTGCTCGCCCCGCACATGGACGACGAGGTGTTCGGCTGCGGCGGCACGATGGCGCTCGCCGCCGACGCGGGCGCGCGGGTCACATTCGTCTACGTGACCGACGGCAGCAAGGGCTATCCGGGCGCCCGTCTCGCCGGCCCGTCCGACGCCGGGGCCGCGGCGGCGGAGGTCGAGCTCGTCGCGCGCCGTAAAGACGAGGCGCACCACGCGGCGGCCGTGCTCGGCGTCAGCGACCTCGTATTTCTCGATCGGCCCGACGGCGTGCTCGCCGTGACGGCGGACGCGGTGGCGGCGCTGGCGGACACGCTGGCGCGGCGCGCGCCGTCGGCGGTCTTTCTGCCGTTCCTCACGGATCTGCATCACGACCACTGGATCACCAACTGCCTGTTCGTCGAGGCCGCGCGCCGGGCGCGGCTGTCGCCGTCGGTGGTCTGCTGGGGCTACGAAGTCTGGACGCCGCTCGTCGCCAACGCCGTGGTCGACATCACGGCGGCCGCGGAGCGCAAGCGCCTGGCCATGCAGAAGTTCCCCAGCCAGCAGGCGGAGTTCGACTACCCGCGCGCGATGCTCGGCCTCAACACGTACCGCTCGCTGCACCGCGGCCGCGCCCAAGGGCTGGCCGAGGCCTTCCATGTCGCCGAGCTGGGCGTGTACCGCCGCCTGTTCGAGCTGATCGCGATCGGCCTGCGTCCCGCCGCCTAGTAACGTGGGGGGCCCCGAAATGGCCCCCCCAATTTAAATGGGGGCCCCGACATGGCCCCCAAACCCCCCAACGTTCGGAGCGCCGCGGCAAAGCCGTGGCGCGCCTCGATTTGCGGTGTCCTCGGCGGTTGCGTCTTCACCTCCGATTTGACACACTCGCGCGACGGAGGCGCCCCGCGATGACCACGCTCGTCCGCAACATCGGCACGCTCGTCAGCGGCGACATCGGCCGGCCGCTGCTCGATGCCGACTCGCTCGTCATCCGCGAGGGGCGCATCGCGGCCGTGGGCCGCGGGCTCGACGAGGACGCCGACACGGTGATCGACGCGCGCGGCACCACGGTGACGCCGGGGCTCATCGACTCGCACGTCCATCCCGTCTTCGGCGACTTCACGCCGCGCCAGCGCACGATCGATTTCATCGACTCGGGCATGAACGGCGGCGTCACGACGGCGATCTCGGCGGGCGAGGTGCACCTGCCGGGGCGGCCCAAGGACATCGTCGGCCTCAAGGCGCTCGCGATCGTGGCCGCGAAGTCATACGCGAATTTCCGGCCGGGCGGCGTGAAGGTCCACGCGGGCGCGCCCATTCTCGAGCTCGGCATGACCGAGGGCGACTTCGCCGAGATGGCGGCCGCCGGCGTGCGCCTGGTCGGCGAGATCGGCCTCGGTTCCGTGAAGACGGGCAAGGACGCGGCGCCGATGGTGCGCTGGGCTCGCGCCCACGGCATGACGGTGACCATCCACACCGGCGGCCCCTCGATCGCGGGGAGCAGTCCGATCAACGCCGACGTCGTGCTGGAGGCGGCGCCCGACGTCGTCGGCCACATCAACGGCGGCACCACGTCGATGACGCCGGCGGAGATCGAGCGGCTCGTCGCCACCGACATGGCGCTGGAGATCGTGCAGTGCGGGAACATGAAGACGGCGCTTCACACGCTGCGCGTCGCGCGCGACGCGCGGGCGACGCACCGGCTGATCATCGGCAACGACGCGCCGTCGGGCACGGGCGTGATCCCGCTCGGCGTGCTGCGGACGCTGAGCCTGCTGGCCGGGCTCGGCGGGCTGCCGCCGGCGGAGGCGATCGCGTGCGCCACCGGCAACACCGCGCGCGTGTACCGGCTCGACTGCGGCGTGATCGCCGCCGGCCGCGCCGCCGACCTCGTGATCTGCGACGCCCCGACCGGCTCGATCGCCGCCGACGCCCTCGGCGCGCTCGTCGCCGGCGACCTGCCGGGGATCTCGATGGTCCTGATCGACGGGCGCATCACGATCGGCCGCAGCCGCAACACGCCACCCGCCGCGCGGGCGGCCGAGGTCGTCAAAGGGCTCGGGCCCGCCGGGTCGGGGCACTAGTGCGCGTCCGTTCCTTTCGCGGCTACCGCTACGCCATCGGCCGCGAGCGCGAGATCAGCAAGATCGTGGCCCCGCCGTACGATCAGATCAGCCCCGAGCAGCAGGACGCGCTGTACGCGATGAGTCCCGCCAACATCGTCCGCCTGTCGTTCCCGAAGGACGACCACGGTGACGGGTACGCGACGGCGCGCGCGACCCTCGAGGCGTGGCTGGCCGACGGCGTGTGGGGGCGCGAGGCGTCGCCGGCGGTCTATCCCTACCACCAGACGTATCGCGTCGCCGGCCGGGAGGTGACGCGTGCGGGTGTGGTCGCGCTCGGGCAGGTGACCGAGTACGCACACGGCGAGGTGCTGCCGCACGAGCGCACGCACGCGGGGCCCAAGCAGGACCGCATGCGGCTGCTCGAGGCGACGGGCGCCGACACCGGGCTGCTCTTCATGCTCGTGGCTGACGCGGGCGGCGCCTTGCGGGAGGCGTCGATGCCGCCCGGCGAGCCCATCGCGGAGGCGCGCGACCTCAAGGGCGAGCAGCACCGCCTCTGGCGCCTGACCGACGCGGCGGCCATCGCGCGCGTGCAGGGCGCCCTCGCCGCCTCCCGCGTGATCATCGCCGACGGCCACCACCGCTACGAGACGGCCGTGGAGTACGCGCGCCGGCACCCCGGCGCCGACGACAAGCTGATGGCGTTCTTCAGCCTCGACGCGCCGGGGCTGACGATCTTTCCCAACCACCGTCTCGTGCATCACGTCGACGGCTTCTCGCTCAGGCGCCTGGGTGAGGCCGCGCGGCGCTGGTTCGAGGTGGCGCCGCTCGCTGACCCGCTTGGATTCCGGCCGACCAACCGTGCGCTCGGCGTCGTCACCGCCGACGGCGCCATCACCCTGACGCTGCGGCCCGAGGCCTTCGACGCGCTGCCGTGGCCCGTGGGGACGTCGCGCGCGTGGCGTGCGCTGGCCGTGTCGATCCTCCACGAGGGCGTGCTGAAGCCGCTCTGCGATGTGACCGACGCGAAGCTCGACGCCAGGACGCACGTCGAGTACACCGCGGACCAGGCCGAGGCGGTGCGCCTCGCCCGCGCCGGCCGATATCAGGCGGCCTTCCTCATCGCGCCGACGACGCTGGACGAGCTCCAGGCGGTCGTCCGCGGCGGCGAGGTGCTGCCGCAGAAGTCGACGCACTTCTATCCGAAGCTCCTCGATGGCCTGGTGTTTTACCGGCTCGGAGACTGACATGGTGAAGATCCGGAAGATGGTCACGATCGTGGAAGAGATCCTGAGCGACGGCGGCCGCGAGGCCAAGCGACCGGTGCGGAAGGCGGCGGCCGTGGTCGTGCTCGAGAACCCGTTCGCCGGGCGCTTCGTCGACGACCTCACGCCGCTCGTCGATGCCGGCGCGGAGCTGGGCGCGCTGCTCGCCAAGAAGGCGACCGAGGCGCTCGGTGCGCCCGCCGAGTCGTATGGAAAGGCGGCCATCGTGGGCGAGCAGGGGGAGTACGAGCACGCGGCGGCGCTGCTGCATCCCACGCTCGGCGCGCCGCTACGCGCGGCAGTGGGTGGTGGAAAAGCAATTATCCCGTCGGCGAAGAAGCTCGGCGGTCCCGGCACGACCATCGACGTCCCGCTGCACTTCAAGGACGCCGCCTTCGTGCGCACCCACTACGATGCGATGGAGGTGCGGCTGAACGACGCGCCGCGCGCCAACGAGATCTTGTTGACCATCGTCGTCACCGACGGCGGCCGGCCCCACCCGCGCGTCGGCGGCCTCACCAAGGACGAGGCCAAGAAGGAGGACGGCCAGCGATGAAGTATGGTCTGCGCATCCCATCGTTCGCGCTCGGTCCGAAGACGGCGACGCTGGACGCGATGGGCCGCTACCTGCGCCGGGCCGAGGATCTGAAGTTCGAGGCCGCGGTCACCATCGACCACCTGTTGCTCACGCCGCCGGCCTATGCCACCACGTGGCTCGAGCCCATTGCGATGCTGTCGGCGCTGGCCGGCGTGACGCGCACGATCCGGCTCGGCACCATGGTGCTCGTGCTGCCGCTGCGCAATCCCGTCTACTTCGCCAAGGAGTGGGCGACGCTGGATCTCCTCTCCGGCGGCCGCTCGATCCTCGGCATCGGCGTCGGCTGGCACGAGGAAGAGTTCGAGCTCATGGGCGTGCCCTACAAGGAGCGCGGGCCGCGCATGAACGAGGCGATCGAGGCGGTGCGCGCGCTGTGGGCGGGCGACGACGTCACCTACCAGGGCAAGTTTTATCGCTTCGAGCACCTGACCGTCGATCCCAAGCCCGTCCAGAAGCCGCACCCGCCCATCTGGATCGGCGGCGGCACGCAACCCTCGGAGAAGGTCTACGGCCAGACGGTGCCGAACATCGACCCCGTGCTCCGGCGCATCGCGAAGTATGCCGACACCTGGGTGCCGCACTCCTCGGCGACGCCCGAGATGGTGAAGGGCGACTGGGACAAGGTGCAGCGCTTCGCGCGCGAGGCGGGCCGCGATCCCGCGAGAATCGGGCGCGTGTACTCCAACTTCGTCTGGGTGCTCAGAAAGGGCGAGAAGCCGGAGTCGGCGATCCCGCACTTCTCGGTCTACTCCGGCATGGACCTCGACTACTGGAAGACCTACTACCTGCTCGGCACCGCGGACGAGGTGGCCGAGCGCATCAGCGCGCGTATCGCCGCCCTCGACCACGGCGTGGACTGGATCGTGCTCAACCCGCTCGACTGGGGCCTCGACCAACTGGAGCTGATCGCCGGCGAGGTCCTGCCGCGCGTGAAGGGCGGCTCTCGATGAAGGGCGGCGCCTGATCCGCTACACGGGCGCGCGCGTCAAACGCGTCGAGGACCCACGGCTGCTCCGCGGTCGCGGCTCGTACGTGGACGACATCGTCCTGCCGCGCATGCTGCACGCGGCGTTCGTCCGGAGCCCTCACGCCCATGCCCTCGTGCGACACCTCGACACGGCGCGGGGGCGCGAGCTCGACGGCGTCGTGGCCGTTCTCGGTCCCGACGACCTCGGCGCCGCCGCGCTCTCGCCGCGCCTGAGCGGTGGCGGCTTCACGTCCACCGCGTGGCCGGCGCTGGCGCGCGAGCCACGGTTCTGCGGTGAGGCGGTGGCCATGGTGGCCGCGACCTCCGCCTACGCGGCCGCCGACGGGGTGGAGCGCGTCGACGTGGACTACGACGTCAGGCCCGCGTGCGTGACGCTCGAGCAGGCGTGGCGCGACGACGCGGTCCTCTTCCGCCGCTCCCACCGCCGCGGCGACGTCGAGGCGGCCTTCGCGGGCGCGGCCGTCGTCCTCAGCGAGGCCTTCACCCATGGCCGGCTCACGGCCTCGCCGCTGGAGCCGCGCGGCACCGTCGCCGCCTGGGACGGCGAGACGCTGACCGTCTGGGCCTCGAGCCAGACGCCGCGGATCATGCGCACCGCGCTGGCCACCGCGCTGCGGCTGGACGAGTCGCGCGTGCGCGTGATCGCGCCCGACGTCGGCGGCGGCTTCGGGCTGAAGATGCACGTCTTCCCCGAGGACGTGGCGGTGGCGACGCTGGCACGGCGCCTCGGCCGCCCCGTGAAGTGGATCGAGACGCGGCGCGAGAACCTGATGGCCGCCTCGCAGGCGCGCGAGCAGCGCGTGGAGGTGGACCTCGCCGCCAACGCGGGCGGTCGCGTGCAGGCACTCAGGGCGCGCGTGGTCTCCGATGCCGGCGCGTATCATATCTATCCGATCACCGGCATCCTCGAGGCGCTGGGCACCGCCAACATCCTGCCCGGCCCCTATCTGACGCCGACGTACGCGTTCGAGGCCATCGCGCTGGCCACGCACAAGCCGCCGCTCGGCGCCTATCGGGGCGTGGGCATGACGATGGGCGCGTTCGTGATGGAGCGGCTGCTCGATCTGCTGGCCGCGCGCGTCGGGCTCGATCCCGCCGAGATCCGCCGTCGCAACCTGATCCCGCGCGAGGCCTACCCGCACGTGTCGCCGAGCGGGATGCGTTACGACAGCGGCGATTTCCCCAAGGCGCTCGAGCAGGCGCTCGCCGCCGCCGACTACGACGGCCTGCGCCGCGGGCAGGCCGCGGCGCGCGCGCGCGGCAGGCTCGTGGGAATCGGCCTGGCGTGTTACACGGAGTACACGGGCATGGGCTCCGAGGTCTTCCGTGGACGCGGGATGGACGACGTGCCGGGCATCGAGGCGGCCAGCGTGCGCGTCGATCCCGACGGCAGCGTGCGATGCGCGACGAGCTTTCCCTCCCAGGGGCAGGGGCACGCGACGACGATCGCGCAGGTCATCGCGGATCGGCTGGGCGTGCCGCTCGATCGGGTGCGCGTCGAGCCGACGGACACGCGGAGCGCGCCGCTGGGCAGCGGGACGTTCGGCAGCCGGGGTGCCGTCTCCATCGGGGGGACGGTGGTCACGGCCACCGAGCGCTTGCGGCCGAAGATCCAGACGCTGGCCGCGCACCTGCTGGAGGCGTCGGCGGCCGACGTCGTGCTCGAAGACGGCCACGCGCACGTGCGCGGCTTTCCGCAGCGCGCGGTCACGCTGGCCGACATCGCGCGGGCCGCGTACGCGCCCCCGTCCGGGTTGCCGCCCGACATCGAGCCCGGGCTCGAGGCCACGGTGTCCTTCGATCCGCCGGGGCCGACCTTCTCCGGCGCGGTGCATGTCGCGCTGGTCGAGGTCGATCCCGACACCGGACGCGTCACCATCCCGCGCTACGTCGTGGTCGAAGACTGCGGACCGGTGGTGAACCCGACCATCGTGGAGGGCCAGATCCACGGCGCGGTGGTCCAGGGCATCGGCGAGGCGCTGCTCGAGCGGATCGTGCACGACGCGGCGGGGCAGCCGGTGACCGGCACGCTGATGGACTACGCGCTCCCCACGGCCGGTGACGCGCCGCCGTCGTTCGAGATCGGCCACCTCGAGACCCCGTCGCCCCTGATGCCCGGCGGCATCAAGGGCATGGGCGAGGGCGGCACCATCGGCGCGCCCGCGGCCATCGCCAATGCCGTCGCCGACGCCGTCGCGCCGCTCGGCGTCGCGATCACCGCGCTGCCGATCGTCGCCGAGCGGCTCGCGCGCCCCCCACATCACCCACAGAGAAAGGCCTGAGCGCTCATGGGCAAGCAGGATCTCGAGATCGCGCGCACCGTCACGCTCAAGCCGATCCAGGAGATCGGCGCCGCCGTCGGGCTGACGCCGGCCGAGCTGGAGCCCTACGGGCACCACAAGGCCAAGGTCAGCTGGCATGCCATCGTGCGGCGCCGCGACCACCCCGACGGCACGCTCGTGCTGGTGACCGCGATGACGCCGACGCCGGCGGGCGAGGGAAAGTCCACCACCACCGTCGGCCTTGCCGACGGATTGCGCCGCCTCGGCAAGCGCGCGGTCGTGGCGCTGCGCGAGCCCTCGCTCGGGCCCGTGTTCGGTATGAAGGGTGGCGCCACCGGCGGCGGTCACGCGCAGCTGGCGCCCATGGAGGACATCAACCTGCACTTCACCGGCGACATGCACGCCATCGGCGCCGCGCACAATCTGCTGGCCGCGATGCTCGACAACCATCTGACGCAGGGCAACGCGCTCGGCGTCGACACGCGCCGCGTGCTGTGGAAGCGCGTGGTGGACATGAACGACCGCGCCCTGCGCAACATCGTGCTCGGGCTCGGCGGCCCGGCCCACGGCGTGCCGCGGGAGGGCGGCTTCGAGATCACGGTGGCCTCGGAGGTCATGGCCATCCTCTGCCTGTCCGCCGATCTCGTCGACTTCAAGGCCCGCGCCGGGCATGTGGTCGTGGCCGAGACCCCGGACGGCGCGCCGGTGACCGCGGCCGATCTGCGCGCGGCGGGGGCGATGGCCGTGCTGATGAAGGACGCGATCAAGCCGAACCTCGTGCAGACGCTCGAGGGCACGCCGGCCCTGGTGCACGGCGGCCCCTTCGGCAACATCGCCCACGGGTGCAACTCGATCATCGCCACGCGCCTGGCCCTCAAGCTGGGCGAAATCGTCGTCACCGAGGCGGGCTTCGCGAGCGATCTCGGGGCCGAGAAGTTCATCGACATCAAGTGCCGCACGGCCGGGCTCGTGCCGTCGGTGGCCGTGGTGGTGGCCACCGTGCGCGCGCTCAAGATGCACGCCGGCGTGGCGCTG
>QHSB01000610.1 GCA_003220335.1 Candidatus Rokuibacteriota bacterium | reverse complement strand
CGGCTTCTCGACCTCATCCGCGAATTCGACGCCCGTGGCGGCTGGGCCACGGCTTCCGGTCGTGCGCCCACTAATGAGTCTCGTGGAATAGAGTTACGATCATGTTAGAAGGCCAAGCCCGCGTGCTTCAAGAACGCGACGGCCAGCGATGGCCGGCGACGGATGCGGGCGAACCCGGCACGAATGGGCGCGCGCAGCGCGAGGATGTCGAGCGGGCAGAGGTTGGCGAGTTCGCAGCTCTTGAGGTTGCCCCAGATCTGCTCGACGGGATTCAGTTCCGGCGCGTAGCCGGGCAGTCGTTCGACCGTCAGCCACGACCGTTGGCAAGCGAGATACTGTCGCATCACGCGGCTCTTGTGCCCGCCGAGGCCGTCCCAGACCAGGATGATCTGACGGCCGGGGAAATGGCGCTTGAGGGCGCGCAGAAAGCCGATCAGGGCGAGATCGTTGTACGTGCCGGGCCGCGTCTGAAAGTAACAGCGGCGCCGCCGGCCATCCCACCGGAAGGCCAACGCGGCGGCGATCGACAAGCGCGACCAGTTGCCGCCCGTGTGCGTCAAGACCGGCGGGTGGCCGCGCGGGGCCCACGTGCGGCGGACGACCGGTCGATGCGAGACCCCGCTCTCGTCTTCGAAGACGATCCACGCCCGCCGGCGTCGCGCGTTTTTTTTACCTGCGGCCAGCGCTCGCGCTTCCAGCGGGCGATCGCCGCCTCGTCCCGCTCGCGCGCTTGGCGCGTCGGGCGTTGGAGCGACCAGCCCAATCGTCGCAGGAGGTACCAGACGTGTCCCGGGTGGTACCGCACGTGCGTGAGCCGCTCGATGAGCGTCGCCACGCGGGGCAACGTCCATAGCTCCGTGGCAAAGCCATGAGCCCCGGGGCCCTGGAGCAATGCCGCTTCGACCCGCGCGAGCTGCGGCGCCTCGAGCCGCGGCTTGCGCCCCGCACGGCCAGCGCCTTTCAAGGCGCGGCGGCCCTTGACCTGCCAGGCGTGGAACCAGCGGTGGGCGGCGGCTCGCGTCGCGCCCAGCGTGCGGGCGACGGCCGCCTGCGATTGGCCGCGCGCGAACAACCGCGCGGCCGCGTATCGGCGCGCTTCCAACGCAGCAAAATCCCGACGGGATCCGCGGCTGGTGGATGGCATTCCCTAGCATCGCAGGGTACTCGATGAATCCCGTCAATCTATTTAACGAGACTCATTAGCTGTGAAGTCTCAAGAGATCGTCCCGGGGGACCGGCGTCGTAGCGCATGGGCGCCGAGAGTATCCGGACGGACCCCGCCCGTCAAGAAAGGTGGCGCTCGACGAGCGCCACCTCGCTGAAACCGCCTGGCTGCGCGCTACGCCTTCTTGACGACTTTCTGGTAGACGGCCTCGACGTTCGTCCCCACGCGGTCGCGGTAGCGACCGAGCGGGTACTTGGAGAAGCCGGCCTCGTACTTCGCCGCCAGCTGGTCCCCGACCTTCGTCTTCATCTCGTCGAGCGTCGCGCCGTCGGCCGACGCCTTCTTCACGGCCGCGATGAGATCGACGAAGTAGCCGCGGAAGAACGCAAGCTGACCCTTCGGCCGCACCTCGCCGTGCCCGGGGATGATGTGGTCGAAGCCGAGCTTCTCGAGCTCGGTCAAGGTTTCGGGCCACTCGGCCGGGTACCCGTCGTTCATGAACGGCATCCAGTCGATCAGCGCGTCGCCGGTGGCGACGACCTTCTCCTTCGGCAGGTAGATGAAGAGATCGCCGTTCGTGTGCGCGCGGCCCAGCACGTGAAGCTGGATCTCGCGACCGCCTTCGCGCAGGGTCGTCGTCGTCGCGACCGTGCGCGTGGGCAGCGCCGGCTTCATGTTCTGGAGCTCCTTCTGGAACTCCTCCGCCTGCTGCAGGTTCGACTCGAGGTTGGCCTTCTTGGCCGGGTCCGTTTCCTTCTGGATGTCGGCCTTCAGCTTGGCCATCTCCCCGGGGAGCGCCGCCAGCTGCTTCTCGATGTACGGCACGCCTCCGACGCCGGCGTCCGGCCGCGTGAGGTTTTCCTTGGTGCGCTCGCTGGCCACCACCTCCACGCCGGGATTGGCGTTCGCGTAGACCTCGTTACCCTGCCAGTGATCCCAGTGGAAGTGCGTGTTGATGATCTTCCTGATCGGCTGCTTGGTGATGCTCTGGATCTCGTTGTAGAGCGCGCGCGCCGCCGACGGCTTGGAGTGCGAGTCCACCACCACCACGCCGTCGTTCGTCATGATCACCGCGGCGTTGCAGTTGACCTTGTAGCGCGGCGCCGCGATGGCGGCGTACACGCCGTCGCCGACCTTCTTCAGCTCGAAGAGGTCCTTGTCGGCCGTCTGCGCGTGGGCCGGCATGACGCAACAGAGCTCGTGAGGGTCGAGGGTGTGAACGGCCGCGGCCGCCAGACCGATCTGGGCCAGCACCTGTCGACGTGTCCACATAGGGGGCCTCCCTGGCAGGGTGTGGGCCCGATCTTAATCCCGGCGTGTGCGGTGTCAACCGCCTTCGATCAGGGCGGAGGCGCCCGGCCCGGCTCAGCCGGTCTGGGCGTCGGTCGAGGCGTCGGCGCGCGGTTCCACGACGATGCGGTTCATGCCGGACCGGCGGGCGTTCTCGAGGGCGCGCTCGGCAGCGCGGAGGACGTTGAAGGGATCGGCGCCGCGGCTGGGCGGCTCGGCAACACCGGCGCTGATCGTCGCGGCCACGGTTCGCTCGACGACGACGGGCGCCTTGCCGGGCGTCTTGCCGCCGGGCTGCTTGTGAACGGACACGTCCAGGGTCGCCGCCTCGACGGCGCGCCGGACGGCGTCGAGGTGGCGGGCGGCCGTCTGGACCGACGTGCGTCGGAACACGACGACGAACTCGCGCTCGCGCATCAGGTAGAACACATGCCCGCCTCCCCCGATCTTCGTGAGCGCCGCCGCCACGAGGCGCATGAGCTTTTTGCCCACCTCCGGACCGTGCTCGTCGCGATAGGTCGTGAACTCGTCGATCGCCACGCACGCCAGCGCGTAGTGCCGGGGCAGCCGCCGGATGATCTTGTTGAGCTCGAGGCTCGCCGGCAAGCCCGTTACCTCGTCGCGATGCACGACAGGCGGCGCTTCCAACACGGTCCCGAGGGCGAGAAGCATCCCGGCCGTGGCGAAGTGGAGGTCGGCCGGCCCGCCGGATCCAGCCGTGTCCAGCGCGAGGAACGATGCCACCAGGGCCCAGACGGCTCCAGCGGGGAGCGGGCGGCGCCCTCGAACGGACCGCGCCACATGCGCGCCCAGCATCGCCGCGAAGGCGAAGATGGCCAGTTGCGGAAGCGATATCCAGGGGCGGGCGTCGACGGCAAGGAGCGGTCGGTCGAGCGATGCGCCGAGGGCGGCCGGATGGAGGAATTCAACGAGCCCGACGACGGCGGCCTGAAGCAGGATCACCCCGAGCCACTCTGCTCCCCGCACAGACAGGGCGCGCGTCTCCCCGACCGACGCGATGACGCCGAGGTTCAGCGGCAGCAGCAGCGCCACCGCGCGGAAGGTGGTGTGACTGCCGAAGTTGATGAGCGCGGCCATCGTGAGGGCCAGCACCATGAGCCCGAACACGAGCCGACCGCGTCCCGTCACGATCCCGAGGAGAGCGCCGCCCGCGAACACGAGCAGCGGTGCCGCGTGGACGGCGAGCGAATCCCGAACATCCGGGGTCAGGGACACCACGGCGGCGATCGGCAGAAGCAATGCCGGAGCGATGAGCGACGATGCTGACCGCTTGATGATGGCCCCCTTCCGGGAGCTCAGACGCCCCCGTGGCCTGACAGAGCAATGGCAGTACCAAATCGTGAGTTTTCGACAGAAGGCTTTTGCGTCAGTGAGTTAGCCGCACGTACTCGAGGGGGACCTGGTGAGTCCTTTGACGAAATGCAGGACGCGGTGACGCGCTTCTGACCGCCTGACCACCGCGGCTGCCCACCACGGTGGCCGACAGCTTCAACGGGCGGTGAGATCGCTCCAGAGCGCGTCGGCGCCGCGGGCGGCCACGGCGCGTCCGAGCTGACGGGCCCACGCGTTTTCGCTGCCGAACTCCGCGCGCCACGACCAGAGACGGCGCGTGGCGAAGTGCAGCGAGTGCTCGTAGGTGAAGCCGATGGCGCCGTGCGTCTGGTGCGCGATGCCGGCGCCGACGCCGGCCGCCTCGCCCACGCGCACCTTGGCCACGGCGATCTCGAAGCGCGCGTCGTTGCGCTCGGCGGCGCGGAAGGCCGACTCCGCGGCGATGCCGGAGGCGGCGACGTGGCCCGCGAGCACCGCGAGGTTCTGCTGGATCGCCTGGAAGTTGCCGATGGGCTTGCCGAACTGCTTGCGCTCGGTGGCGTAGCGCACGGCCTGCGTCAGGCACGACTCGAGCGCACCGGCCATCTGCGCCGCGCGCGCCATGGCGCCATAGAGATAGATGGCGTCGGCGGCCACGTCCGCCGGCGCGGCGGCGACGGCACGCGCGGCGCGGAAGATCAGCGTGTCGCGCGGCTCGAGCGCGAGGTTTCTGTCCTCCTCGATCGCCGCGGCGCCGCGCGCGATCAGCGCGACGGTGAGCCGCCCCTCCAGCTCGCCGATGGTGACGACGTGCTCCGCGTTGCGGCCCCACGGCACCCGCGTGGCGCGCCCGCTGACGGTGACGGCGCCGCCGCTGCGCGCGAGCGTCAGGCGCTCGTCCGCGTGCACGGGTGCGAGCGTCATCGGTCCGAAGGGCACCTCGAGTCCGGCGCGCCCGAGCAGCCAGCCGGCGATGATCGTCTCGGCGAGCGGCACCGGGGCCGTGTGGCGGCCGGAGGCGCGCACGACGACGTGGGCGTCGAGCCACGTGCCGCCGGCGCCGCCGGACTCTTCAGCGACGAGCGGCAGCGTGAGGCCGCCCTCCTCGAGCGCGCGCCAGAGCTTGTCGGGCCACGTGCCCTTCTCCGCGGCCTCGATCAGCTCCTTGGTGGCCAGGTCGGTGAAGAGCCGCGTGACCGTATCGGAGAGCAGG
>QHSB01000609.1 GCA_003220335.1 Candidatus Rokuibacteriota bacterium | reverse complement strand
GTCGCGCCGGTGGCGACCGCGGCGGCCTCCGCCGACAAGTCCGCTGCCCAGGGCAAGACCGCTCAGAGTGATCAGTCGGGCGGCGACTCCGACAAGGGCAAGAGCAATCAGTCCGGGACGGCGACGGTGTTCGCGGGCTCCGGCTCGAGCGCGGCCGCGACGAGGGGCGGCGGGGCCGGCGGCGGTGGGACGGTGGCGACCGCGCCGCCCGTCAGCACGGGGGTCGTTTCGACGGCGCCCACCGTGGTCCCGGCGATATTCACGTCCAGTCAGGGCGTGACGCTGAAGGTGCTCGACAGCGTCAAGGAAGCGCTCAAGGACGCCCAGCGAGAGAATCGCAACAAGGGCAAGAACTAGCCGGCGCGCGCCAGCACCACGATCCCGCCCACGACCAGGGCCGCCGCCAGCAGGTGCGCCGGCGTGACGCTCTCGCCGAGTGCCAGGTGCGACAGCGCCAGCGCGCTGACCGGTAATACGCCCGTGAAGACCGAGGCCGCGCTCGCCGGCACCCGCGCCACGCCGCGCGCCCAAAGCAGGAACGCCACCACCGTCAGCACCACGCCGTAGTAGCCGACCATCGCCCAGTCGGCGAGCGCCAGCCGGCTCAGCGGAAACGCGCGCATCTCCAGCAGCGCGCCGGGCAGGAACATGGCGAAGCCGAGCGCGCTGATCGCCGTCGCCACCACCAGCGGCGACAGGCGCTGAGAGGCCACCCGGCTGCACACCACGAAGACCGCCTCGCCCACGACGGCGCCGAAGACGAGCAGGTTGCCCAGCAGCGGCCGCGGGCCACGCGCCCCGAGGCCGCCGCCCACCGTGTTGAGGGCGAGGACGCCGACGACGGCGAGCGTCACGCCCAGCGTGCGCGCGTGGCTCCAGCGCTCGCCCAGCGTGAGCACGGCCAGCGCCGCGGCCACCGCCGGCGTCGTGCTCGTCACGATCCCGCCCTCCGCCGCGCTCGTGAGCCTCAAGCCGTAGAGCAGCAGCACGTTGAACGCGAAGATGCCCGCGAACGCCTGGAGGGCCAGCACCGCGACGTCGCGCCGGGCCGGCCGCGGCAGCGGCCGCGCGACGAGGAGGACGAGCGTCACGAGAATCGCCGAGGCCACCGCGAAGCGCAGACCGGA
>QHSB01000608.1:3630-4647 GCA_003220335.1 Candidatus Rokuibacteriota bacterium | reverse complement strand
ACACGGCCACCAGCACACGCTCGTCGCGCGTGAACATGCGGTGCTTGCGGATCGCCTCGCGCACCTGGTTGCGGAAGAACTCGAGGTAGTCGTCGACGCAGAAGGCGGCGTTGTGGCGCCGCAGCTCGATGGTGGCGCTGTTGCCGCACTTGCGGCACTTCACGAGGCGCCTCCGGACATGACCGGGCGCAGCTCGATCACGTCGTCCTCGCGCAGCAGCTGGTCGGCCGTCACCAGGTCGTCGCCGCGGATGACCAGCACGGTCTCGGGCAGGATGTCGAGCTCGCGCAGGACCTCCTTGACGCGCCGGTTGCCGGCCACCTCGACCTCGCGCCGGGGATTGCGCAGCACCACCTTCATGCTCAGCCGGCGGGAAAGCCCGCCGTCCGCTTGAGGTCGCGCAGCTGGCCGAGGTGCACGCGGTCGTGCTCGGCGGCGAGCCGCCACCACTGCGCGAGGTCCAGCTCGCCGAGGCGGACGTGCTTGAAGCGGAGTGCGCGCGGATCGCAGGCGGCGAGCCGGTCGAAGGACTGCCGGCTGCGCTCGCGCGTCGCCTTCAGCGTCGCGAGCAGCTCGGCGAGCGGCTTGCCGTGCGTCGGCCACACGCTCTCGGGCGCGTTCGCCGCCTCGGAGACCGAGATCGGCAGCGGAGCAAACTCGGTGACGTCGTGCGGGAAGACGGCGGGCGCGGTCTCCTTTGTGAGCTTCGTCGTCAGCTTGCCGGTCGCGATCTCGGCGATCGTGAGGTGATCGATCACTTCGCCGACCGACCAGTCGCGTGGGGTCGGCCGCCACTCGGCCTGCCGCTGCGACAGCCCCTCGACCTCGCGCAGCACCTCGGCGCGCACGCTCTCGAGATCGCGCCACAGAGTCTCGACGGGCTTGGGCCACGACATGCGCTGGAGTATACATGAAGGCGTCACCATGCCCGACTCGCCGAGCGACCGGGCGCGCGCCGCGTGGCGCACGCTGAGCTCACGTCCCGTGTACGCGAACCCCTGGATCCGCGTGCGCGAG
>QHSB01000608.1:0-3591 GCA_003220335.1 Candidatus Rokuibacteriota bacterium | reverse complement strand
CATGCAGCCGGGCGAGTCGGAGGAGGCCGCCGTGCAGCGCGAGCTCGGCGAGGAGGCGGGCTACGAGGCAGCGCGGATGGTGAAGCTCGCCTCCATCGCGACGTCCAAGAGCGTGATGAACGAGACCGCGCATCTCTATCTCGCCGAAGGGCTGCGCCCCGCCCCGCGCGAGCCCGACCACACCGAGTTCATCGAGGTGCGCGCGTTTGCGTGTGACGAGGTGCTGCGCATGGTCGAGCGCTCGGAGATCTCCGACGCGATGACGGTGGTGGCCGTGCTGCACGCCGCGCGGCGCCGATCCGGGGGGTCTTGACCTCGTCGCGGTGGGCGGGCTATCGTCGGTGGACATCGTGCAGAAAGCATCCGCCAACTCCGAAATCTGCCTCCGTCCAGGCACACCGTGAAGGTCGTCATCCTCGCCGGCGGCCTCGGAACCCGCCTCGCGGAAGAGACCGCCGTGGTACCGAAGCCCATGCTGGAGATCGGCGGCCGTCCGGTCCTCTGGCACATCATGAAAATCTACGCCCAGCAGGGGTTCAACGAGTTCGTCGTCGCGCTCGGCTACAAGGGCGACGTCATCAAGCGGTACTTCTTCGAGTTCCAGGCGCTCAGCGGCAGCCTCACCATCGACCTCGCCACCGGCAAGATCGCCTCGCACGGGGGGCCGGTCGATGACTGGAAGATCCATCTCGTCGAGACCGGGCTGGACACGATGACGGGTGGCCGCGTCGGCCGGCTGCGCGAGCATCTCGGCGACGGCACGTTCATGCTCACCTACGGCGACGGCGTGGCCGACATCGACGTGAAGGCGCTGCTCGCGTTCCATCGCGCCCACGGCCGGCTCGCCACCGTCACCGCGGTGCGCCCGCCGGCGCGCTTCGGCGGTCTGAACTTCGACGCGAGTGGCCGCGTGACCCACTTCATCGAGAAGCCGCAGATCGGCGAGGGCTGGATCAATGGCGGGTTTTTCGTGCTCGAGCCCGGCATCTTCGACTATCTGAAGGACGACCAGAGCAGCCTCGAGATCGACGGCCTGGAGCAGCTGGCCGCGAGGGGGCAGCTGATGGCCTACCGGCACGCGCACTTCTGGCAGTGCATGGACACGCTGCGCGACAAGCGTCAGCTCGAGCAGATGTGGGAGCGTGGCGAGGCGGCATGGAAGCGCTGGGCGTGAGCGCAGACTTCTGGCTCGACCGCCGCGTCCTCGTCACGGGCGCCACCGGGTTTCTCGGCGGCTGGCTGGTGCCGGCCCTGCTTGCGGGCGGCGCCGACGTCGTCACCATCGTCCGCGACTGGGTGCCCGAAAGTCAGCTGATCGCAAGCGGCCGCGTGGCCGGCGTCACCGTCGTGCGGGGCGACGTCTGCGACCAGGCGCTGCTGGAACGCGTGCTCGGGGAGTACGAGATCGCCACCGTACTGCATCTGGCCGCGCAGGCCATCGTGGCCATCGCCAACCGGAATGCGGTCTCGACGTTCGAGACGAACATCACGGGTACGTGGCGGCTGCTCGAGGCGTGCCGGCGGTCACCGACCGTCCGGCAGATCGTGCTCGCGTCATCCGACAAGGCCTACGGTGAGTCCGACAACCTACCGTACGTCGAGACGATGCCGCTCGACGCCGAGCATCCCTACGATGTCAGCAAGGCGTGTGCGGACCTGATCGCGCGCGCGTACGCCCGCACGTGGGAGCTGCCCGTCGTGACGACGCGCTGCGGAAACTTCTTCGGCGGTGGCGACCTGAACTGGAACCGCGTCGTGCCGGGGACGATCCGCTCGGTGCTGCGTGGCGAGCCTCCCGTCATCCGCTCCGACGGCACGCTGGTGCGCGACTATGTATATGTGGAAGACGCGGTCAGCGCGTATCTGCTGCTCGCCGAGCAGCTGGCGGCCGACCCGACGCTGGCCGGCGAGGCCTTCAACTTCTCCACGGAGACGCCGCTCGCCGTCCGCGCGCTGGTCGATCGCATCCTCGATCTGATGGGCTCCAAGCTCGTCCCGGTGGTTCTGAGCGAAGCGCCGAACGAGATCCAAAGTCAGTACCTCGACGCCGGCAAGGCGCGCAAGCTGCTCGGATGGCGCCCGCTGTACGGGCTCGACGAGGGGCTGCGACGCACCTCGAGCTGGTACCGCGAGCATCTGAAGCCATCACCGTGAGCGTCGCCTGCCGCGCCTGCGGCGACGGCGGGCCGCTGGCGCCCATTCTCTCGCTCGGCCGCACGCCGCTGGCCAACGCGCTGCTCACCGCGGAGCAGCTCGCCGAGCCGGAGCCGACCTACCCGCTGGACCTCGTGTTCTGCCCCGCGTGCTCGCTGGTCCAGATCACGGAAACGGTGCCGCCCGAGCGCCTGTTCCGCGACTATCCATACTTCTCGTCGTTTTCGGACACGATGGTCCGCTCGGCGAAGGAGCTGATCGAGCGCCTCGTGGCCGAACGCAAGCTCGGATCGGGCTCGCTGGTCATCGAGATCGCCAGCAACGACGGCTACCTGCTCCAGCACTACCGCGATCTCGGCGTGCCGGTCCTCGGCATCGAGCCGGCCGCGAATATCGCCCGCGTCGCCGAGGCGCGCGGTGTCCCGACGCTCTGCGACTTCTTTGGCGCCGCGCTGGCCGAGCGCCTGGCCGCCGACGGCCGGCTCGCAGACGTGCTGCATGCCAACAACGTGCTCGCCCACGTCGCCGAGCTCGGCGGCGTCGTGCGCGGCATCCGTCGCGTCCTGCAGCCGGGCGGACTGGTCGTGGTCGAGGTGCCGTACGTCCGCGACCTCATCGATCGGCGCGAATTCGACACGATCTATCACGAGCATCTCTCCTACTTCTCGCTCACCGCGCTCGACCGGCTCTTCGGCGCGCATGGTCTGGTGGTGAGCGACGTCGAGCGCCTCGCGCTTCACGGCGGCTCGCTCCGCGTGTTCGTGGGTCACCAGGGCAGCCCGCGCAGTGACCGTGTGCGGGAGCTGCTCTCCGACGAGCGGGCCATCGGCCTGCTGGACAGCGCGTACTACCGCGACTTCGCCGTGCGCGTCGACGCCCTGCGCGCGGAGCTGCTCACCCTGCTCCGGGAGCTCAAGGCGCGCGGCAAGCGGCTGGCCGCGTACGGCGCGTCGGCGAAGGGCAGCACCCTGCTGAACACGTTCGGCATCGGCGCCGAGATCCTGGACTTCGTGGTCGATCGCAGCTCCGTCAAGCAGGGGCGGTACACGCCCGGGACGCATCTGCCGATTCTGCCGCCGGCGGCGCTGCTCGAGCGCCGACCGGATTACGTGCTGCTGCTCACCTGGAATTTCGCCGAGGAGATCCTGGCGCAGCAGGCCCCGTACCGGGCGCAAGGCGGCCGCTTCATCGTCCCCGTTCCCGAGCCGCGGGTCGTGTGATGGTGTTCACGGCGCTCTCGCTCCGCGGCGCCTTCCTGATCGAGCCCGAGCGGCACGAGGACGAGCGCGGATTCTTCGCGCGGACCTTCTGCACCGCGGAGTTCGCCGCCCACGGCATCAAGGTTCCCGTCGTGCAGTGCAACGTCGCGTACAATCGCCGCCGCGGTACCCTGCGCGGGTTGCACTACCAGCGGCCACCGAACGAGGAAGCGAAGCT
>QHSB01000607.1 GCA_003220335.1 Candidatus Rokuibacteriota bacterium | reverse complement strand
AGATGGCGACGATGATGGCCAGCCCCACCGCCACCTCGGCGGCCGCCACCGCCATCACGAAGAACACGATGGCCTGGCCGTCGGCGGAGCCGTGCCGATGGCCGAAGGCGACGAAGGCGACGTTCGCCGCGTTCAGCATCAGCTCGATGGACATGAAGATCACGAGCGGGTTGCGACGCACGATGACGCCGACCACACCGATCGCGAACAGCACGGCCGACAGCGCCAGGTACCAGGAGTCGGGGGCCATCACCCCTCCCGCCGGCGCGACAGCAGCAGGGCGCCGACCATCGCAGCGAGCAGGAGCACCGATGTCACCTCGAACGGAAACAGATAGTCGGTGAACAACAGCCGCGCGATGGCCTCGACGCCGTCCGGTGCCGCGGGGGCCGGCGGCGCTTGGGCCCGCACGCTCGCCGCCACCACGAAGCCCAGCACGCCGAGCAGCGCGGCGCCGACGGGCAGCGCGAGGATCCGATATGACCGCCGCGGATCCGGCGTGGTCTCTTCCCTGGCCGGAATCAGAACGAAGATGGCGAACAGGAAGAGGACCATGATCGCTCCGGCGTACACGGCGATCTGCGCCACGGCGAGGAACTCGGCGCCGAGCGTGAGATAGAGGACGGCGACGGCGCCCAGGTTCACCACGAGAAAGAGCGCGGCGTGGATCGGGTTACGCTTGAACACCAGGCCCAGCGCCGAGCCCACCGCGATTCCCGCGATGAGCACGAACGCGACCGTGCCCATCACACGACCCGGTCGGCCGGGATGGGCACCGGCGAACGCGGCACGCCGTCCGGCCCCACCGGCTCGAGCGCCAGCAGCATCTCCTTCGTGTAGATCATGCCGAGCCGGCTGTACGAGGAGAATTCCAGGATGCCCGTGTCCATGCGGATGGCGTCCTCGGGGCACGCTTCCACGCAGAAGCCGCAGAACACGCACTTGCCGAGGTCGATGTCGAACCGCGACGGCATCTTCTCGATCTCGGGGTTGGGGTGCTCGTCGGCGACGATGTAGATGCAGCGGGCGGGGCACACGGTCTCGCACATCATGCAGGCCACGCAGCGCGGCGAGCCGTCCTCGCGGCGCACGAGCCGGTGCAGCGACCGCAGCCGCGGTGACATCGGCCGCCGCTCCTCCGGGTACTGGATGGTGACGGCGCCGCGCGCGTCGGTGCGACCGAGCGCGTGCGCGATGTGCTGGCCCAGGTTGGCGAAGAAATGGTGCCCGGTCAGCACGAGCCCCGACAGCACTTCACGCAGGTAGAAGCGCTGGCCGGCCCTCACGGGTGGTCACCCCACGCGAGCAGCACGGCCCCGGTCAGCACGATGTTCAGGATCGAGAGCGGAAAGAGCCCCAGCCAGCCGAGGCGCATCGCCTGGTCGTAGCGGAAGCGCGGCAGCGTCCACCGGATCAGCATCATGATGAAGATCATCACGAGGACCTTGAGCGAGAACGCGCCGATCTGCAGGAGGGCCACCAGCAGGTGCGGCAGCCCGATGGTGCTGCCCCAGGGAAACCGGACGCCGGTCTCGTAGAGGTAGGGCACCTGCCAGCCACCCAGGAAGAGCGACGTCGTGAGCCCCGCGATGACCACCGTCTCCAGGAAGTCCGCCATCGCGAACATGCCGAACTTCATTCCGCTGTACTCGACGAAGTAACCGATGATCTCCGACTCGCCCTCCGGCATGTCGAACGGAATGCGCTTGGTGGCCGCGATGCCGGCGGTGAGGAACAGGATGAAGGCGAGCGGCTGCGTGACGATGCCCCACTTCGGGATCCAGCCGAAGAGCAGGCCGCCCTGGGCGCGGACGATGTCTTGAAGGCTCAGCGAGCCGTACCACATCACGACGCCCATGATCGAGGCGCCGATGGCGATCTCGGCCGTGATCATGAGGGCGGCGGCGCGCTGGCCGCCCAGCAGCGCGTAGTTGTTGGCGGAGGACCAGCCGGCCATCATCACGCCGTACACGCCGAGCGAGAGCATCGCGAACACGTACAGGACGCCGACGTTCAGAGTCACCGCCTGCAGCGGGATGACGCGGTCCCCCACACGCAGCGTGTCGCCGAAGGGGATGGAGGCGAAGGCGACGAGGCCGAAGAACACGGAGACGAACGGCGCGAGCTGGAAGAGGAAGCGGTCGGCACGCGCCGGCAGGAAGTCTTCCTTCGTCAGCATCTTGATCGCGTCGGCGAGCGGGTGGAAGAGCCCCAGGGCGCGGAAGCCGAGAATCGAGGCGCGGTTGGCGCCGATGCGGTCCTGCATGATCGCCGACTGCTTGCGCTCGACCCAGGTGAGCAGCCCGCCGAGGTTGAGGATGAACATCATGACGAAGAACACACGGCCGAAGACGATCCCGAAGTCGGCGAGGGTGGCGGTCATGCGTGGGCCTTCACCCGACGCCCCGGCGGCTCCGGCGCGGTCGTGGGGAGAGCACCGGCAAGCATCGCGCCGCCGTCGCCGATGGACTGGTAGGTGAGACCGGCGAACGCGGGCACCGTCTTCGCCAGCTCGCGGAACCACAGCTCGGCGCGGCCGCCGGCGGCGACGCCGCCGAGCAGCGTGAGCACGCGGCCGAAGAGGTCCCAGCCCGCCAGCGCGTCGCCCAGCGGCTCCACGGCCGCGCGGAAGCGCTGCACGCGCCCGAGGAAGTTGGTGAACGTCCCGTCGCGCTCCACCCACGCCGCCAGCGGCAGCACCAGCGGCGCGAGGGTGCTCGTGCCGTTCTCGTTGGTCCCCGTGAAGATCAGCGTCTCGAGGCGCTCGAGCGCCTGGCCGGTGGCGGCGGTCGGCCACGCACTGCCCGGCAGGTCGTGCTGGATCACCCACAGCACCTTCAGCGCGCCGGCGCGGGCGCGCGCCAGGATGCTGTCGGTGTCGGCCGCGAACCCGACGGCCTCGGCGCCGCGCGTGTTGGGAGCGCGGTCGGCGCGGAGCAGGAAGTCGTCGTCGGCGCCCGCCTTGCCCGGCGGCACCCCGAAGGCGAGCTGACGGATCCCGCGGTGCTCGGCGAGCCGGCGCAGCGCGAACAGGTCCTCGTTGGACAGCTCGGGTGAGGCGAGGATGGCGATCTCGTCGGGCGCGTGGTCGCGCAGCGCGGCCACCAGCAGCCCCAGCGCCTCGTCGCGCGTGACGTCGACACCCCCGTGCCGCGCGAAGCGGATGCGGCCCGGATCGTCCACCGCGTCGAAGCCGTAGCGGCCCACGTCGCAGATCCACCACGCGTTCACGGCCTCGTTGAAGCGCGGCTTCAGGCGCGCCACGCGCCGGCCGCCGGCGTGGTGCGGGCGCTTGCGATTGACGTGCACGTCCACGTTGCAGCCGCGCGCGCAGCCGGGACACACCGACCTGGTGGTGTCGAGGTACCAGACGCGCACCTGGAAGCGGAACTCGCGGTCGGTCAGGGCGCCCACCGGGCAGATGTCCACCACGTTGCCGGAATAGTTGTTCTCGAGGTCCTGGCCGGGGAAGAGGCCGATCTCCGACTGATCGCCGCGGCTGAAGATGCCGAGCTCGCCCGTGCCCGTGATCTCGTCGCAGAACCGCACGCAGCGCGAGCAGAGGATGCAGCGCTCGGCGTCCAGCATCACGTGTGGCCCCAGCGGGACCGCCTTCGGCTTGTGGACCTTCTCGTCCACCATCCGCGGATCGTAGAGCCCGTGCTGCATGTAGTAGATCTGCAGCCAGCACTCGCCGGCCTGGTCGCACACGGGACAGTCGAGCGGGTGGTTGATCAGGTGGAATTCCATGATCGACCGGCGCGTCTCCTTCACGCGGTCGGTCTGCGTGTGGACCACCATGCCGTCGGCCGCCGGCGTGTTGCACGCGATGCTCGGTCGCGGCGTCTTCTCGATATCCACCATGCACAGCCGGCACTGCCCGGCGATTGACAGGCTCGGGTGATAGCAGTAGTGCGGCACGTCGATGCCGAGACGACGGGCCACCTCGATGAGATTGGTGCCGGCCTCGACCTCGATCTCCTTGCCGTCGATGGTCAGCTTCGGCATATCAATCCTCGGAGGGGGGCTTCGCCCCCCTTCCGACGCCCCTCGCGCACAGCGCTCGGGGCTGCCTTCCCCCAGAACAGCATCGAAGGGGGCCTCGACGGCCCCCT
>QHSB01000606.1 GCA_003220335.1 Candidatus Rokuibacteriota bacterium | reverse complement strand
CGAGGCGTGGGTCGGCGAGCACCACACGGCGCCGTGGGAGCCGCACCCCTCGCCCGATCTGCTGGTGGCCCAGGCCCTCCTGCAGACCGAGCGCATGCGTATCGGTCCCGGCGGGTTCCTCCTGCCGTATCACCACCCGGACGAGCTCGCCAACCGGGTGGCCATGCTCGACCACTTGGCCCAGGGGCGGCTGAACTTCGGGGTGGCGGCGAGCGGGTTGCCCAGCGACTGGGCCATGTTCAACGTCGATGGCAACGCCGGCCAGCACCGCGAGATGACGCGCGAGGCGCTCGACATCATCCTGCGCCTCTGGAACGAGGGCGAGTTCGACCACAAGGGCAAGTACTGGCACGTCACCAAGACCGGCACGATGCTCGACACGCTGCGGCCGCACATCACGCCGTTGCAGAAGCCACATCCGCCGATCGCCGTGGCCGGCGTCAGCAAGGGATCCGACACGCTGAAGCTGGCGGGCGAGCGCGGCTTCTGGCCGATGAGCCTGAACCTCAACCCGGCGTACGTCGCGAGCCACTGGGAGTCGGTGGAGCAGGGCGCCGCGCGCACGGGCCGCACGCCGAAGCGCGCCGACTGGCGCCTCGTGCGCGAGGTCTTCATCGCCGACACCGACGCGGAAGCGATGCGGCTGTCGGCGGGTGGCATGATGGGTCGCATGATGAAGGAGTACTTCCTGCCGCTGCTGGCCTCGTTCGGCTTCACGGAGTTCCTGAAGCATCGGCCGGACGTACCCGACTCCGACGTGACGCCCGAGTACTGCGCCCGCCACAACTGGCTGGTGGGCTCCCCGGCCACCGTGACCGAGCGCCTCCACGCGATCTACGAGGAGGTCGGCGGGTTCGGGACGCTGCTGCTGTTCTGCTTCGACTACGTCGAGAACCCCAAGGCCTGGCGCCACTCGATGGAGCTGCTGGCGCGCGAGGTCATGCCACGCTTCAAGAACCTCGTGCCGAAGTGAACGGCCTCGCCTGGAGGAAGGAATCCTGATGTCTCAAGTTCGCTCGTCTGCCCACGTCGTCGATGACCGCGTGTTCCGGCTCGTCCTCGAGATGGAGATGAGTAAGGCGCTTCGACTTCAATACATGTATTCGGTGCTGACAATCGTCCGAGAGCCGGCTCGAGGCCCGTCCACCGCGAACGGGGGATCGGATGCCGACTCCATTGCCGCGGTGGTGAGCCGGGTGACTCAGGCGTCGGATCTCATCGGGCTGGTGCCGAACGCACCGGCGGTCCGCATCCTCCTGGTCGACACGCATCTCGACGACGTGAGCGGGGTGATCGAACGGGTCCGCGCGGAATTCTCGCCGGAAGTGACGCTGAGCTTCGGCGCGTCGTGTTTCCCCAGCACGGGCAGCACCACCGCCGAACTCCTGCGTCGGGCCGATCTCGAGGCCGGCCTGGTGTCCGGCGGGTAGGAGCGGCTCGGGCGCGTCAGGCCGGCGAGAGACGCAGGCGGGTCCCGCGGATGACGAAGTATCCGCGGGTGGCCAGAATACGGTCGGCGTCATGGGGAAGGCGCCGCTCGCCACGGCGCCGCTCGGCCACCCGCGGCGCGCGCGCTGTGCGACGGGCCCCCGTGCGGCGATCGTAGCGGACCACGGTCTGGGGATCGTCGGCGAACCGTGTCCGAAGTCGGTCGAACAGCTCTTTGTCGCCCCGCCGCACGATGATGTACCGTCTCGCGTCAGTCATTGGCCCGCAGACGGAGCACGCCGCGTGCCACGCCACGGAGGCCGTTTGGCGCGGCTTTCCTCGCCTTTTCAGCGGGAGACCGGTGGGAATTTGACCATCAAGTCTTTGCGGTGCGGATCGTTTCTGATCAGTTGTCGGCGCGGTCGAGGCATTACGCCCGCCGCACTTCATGGCGCAACGCCCGCCCGCGCCCGTGTATATGATGGCCTCCCCAAGCAAAGGAGCCAGACATGAAAGCCGCCATCTTCCACGGAGCGCACAAGCCGCTGACGATCGAGAACGTCGAGATCGACAAGCCGATCGGGCGGGAGGTGCTGGTGCGTACCGTCGCCTCCGGCGTCTGCCACAGCGATCTGCACTTCGTCGACGGCTTCTATCCGTTTCCGACGCCTGCCATCCTCGGCCACGAGGCGGCCGGCATCGTCGAGGCCGTGGGGCCGCAGGTGGGCGAGTTCAAGCCGGGCGATCACGTCATCGCCTGCCTGTCGGTCTTCTGCGGCGCGTGCGACTACTGCCTCACCGGCAAGACGCACCTCTGCCAGACGCGGCCGGTCCGCAAGAAGGACGAGCCGCCGAAGCTGACGTGGAACGGCCAGCCCGTCAACCAGTTCGCGAATCTCTCCGCGTACGCGGACAAGATGCTCGTCCACGAGAACGCCCTCGTGAAGATCGACGACCAGATGCCGTTCGCCCAGGCGGCGCTCATCGGCTGCGGGGTGACGACGGGCGTCGGCGCCGTGCTGAACACGGCGCGCATCGAGCCCGGCTCCACGGTGGCCGTCTTCGGCGCCGGCGGCGTCGGCCTCGCGGCCATTCAGGGCGCGCGCATCGCCGGCGCCCGCATGATCATCGCGGTGGACACGATGGAGTCGAAGTTCGCCAAGGCCAAGGAGCTCGGCGCCACGCACACGGTGAACGCCAGGACCGACGATCCGGTGAAGGCGATTCGCACGCTGACCAACGGCGGCGTGGACTATTCGTTCGAGGCCATCGGTCTGAAGATCGCCGCCGAGCAGTGCTTCGACTGCCTGCGACCCGGCGGCACCGCGACCGTGATCGGCATGATCCCGGTGGGGCAGAAGATCGAGCTCGACGGGCCGATGTTCCTGCGCGAGAAGAGGATCCAGGGCTGCAGCATGGGCAGCAACCGCTTCAAGGTCGACATGCCGCGCTACATCGAGTTCTACCGCCAGGGCCGGCTGAAGCTGGACGAGATGGTCAGCCGCCGCGGCAAGCTCGAGGACGTGAACGAGGCCTTCCGCGCGATGAAGGCAGGCGAGGTCGCGCGCACGGTCCTGATGTTCGACTGAGCCCCCAGCCATGCGCGCGGCGGTCATGCGTGATCGCAAGCTGATCGTGGCCGACGTCCCGGTGCCGACGCCGGGGCCCGGCGAGGTGCTCGTGCGCACGCTGGCGTGCGGGATCTGCGGCTCCGACCTGCACGCGCTCAAGCACGCGGAGAAGTTCGTCGAGACCTCGCGCCGGGCGGGCGGCAGGCCCATGGACCTCGGCCGCGACGTGGTGATGGGCCACGAGTTCTGCGCGGAGATCGTCGAGCACGGCCCGGGCACCGCGCGCACGCTGCCCGTCGGCGCGCGCGTGTGCTCGCGCCCGGTGCTCATCCGCGACACGGGCCCGCAGACGATCGGCTACTCCAACGAGCATCCCGGCGGCTACGGCGAATTCATGCGGCTCAGCGAGGCGCTGCTGCTCGCGGTACCGAACGGGCTGCCGACGGAGCAGGCCGCCCTCACCGAGCCGATGGCCGTCGGCCTGCACGCCGTGCAGAAGGCGCGCCTGGAGCATGAGGACGCGCCGCTCGTCATCGGTTGCGGTCCGGTCGGCCTGGCCGTGATCGCGGCGCTGCGCCTGCTGGACGTGCGGCCCATCGTCGCCGCCGACTTCTCGGCGCGCCGCCGCGAGCTGGCCGGCGCGCTCGGCGCCGACGTCGTCGTCGACCCGGCCAAGACGACGCCGTGGGAGAGCTGGCGGCAGGTCGCGACCGTCTGGCGCGAGCCGTCGCGGGCGCCGCAGGCGCCACCCTGGCTGCCGGGACCGCCGGCACGGCCGGCCGTCGTCTTCGAGTGTGTCGGCGTGCCCGGCGTGCTCGATCAGATCATGGCCGCGGCCCCACGCGGCTCGCGCATCGTCGTGGTCGGCGTCTGCATGGAGGCCGACGCGATCCATCCGATGCTCGGGATCGTGAAGGAGCTCAGTCTGCAGTTCGTGCTGGGCTACACGCAGGAGGAGTTCGCGGCCACGCTCG
>QHSB01000605.1 GCA_003220335.1 Candidatus Rokuibacteriota bacterium | reverse complement strand
GTCCAGACGGCCTGCCAGCTGCCGCGGCCGGCAGACCTCGATGCGCCAGCCGGCGAGATCGTGCAGCGCGGCCTCCACCCGGGCCGCGTCCATGGCGTCGCGCGCCACGACGATCACGGTCCCGGCTTGCGCGTCGCTCATGTGGCGCCGGCCGCCGCCGAGGCGACGAAGCGGCGGACGTCGTTGATCGGGATGGCGAGCGCGAGACCGCCGGCGATCATCGTGTTGATCCCCACGACCCGGCCCGCGGTGTCGGCGAGGGGACCGCCGGAGTTCCCCGGGGCCAGGCGCACGTCCGCATGGATCCAGCGCCGTCCGCCCGGTCGCGCCGGCGCCAGCGCGTGCACGACGCCGGCCGTGAGCGTGCGTCGCAGACCCAGCGGATGGCCGAGGGCGACGACGAGGGCGCCGACGCGCAACGCGTCGGAATCGGCGAGCTCGGCCGGCGGCGCCCCCGAGCGCGGCATGCGGAGGAGTGCCAGGTCCGCGCGACGATCGGCGATGACGAGGCGCGCCTCGACGTGCCGATCATCGGCGAGCCCGACGCGAGCCCACAAGTCGCGCGCGACGTGGGCGTTCGTCACGACGAGATCGGCCGCCCACAGGATGCCGGCGCCGCCGCCTGCCTCGGTGTGGATCTCCACCGTCACCTGCCGGAGCCGCTCGGCGATCCAGGCAAGGTGCGGTGGCGAGGCCTCAGGCGCGCTGAGGACGCTCACCGACGATGACCTCCAGATCCCGAGGCTCGCCGCCACGCAGGATGCTCAGCGTGACGGCCCGTCCGACGCGATCGGGTCGGAGCACGGCCATGAGATCTTCCGGCTCGGCGATCGCATGCCCGGCGACCGAGACGATGACGTCGCCGATGATGAGTCCCGCCGCCGCGGCCGGGCTGTCGGGCTTGACGTTCACGGCGATGACCGCCGTTCGCTGTGCGAGGTGCAGTCGGTCGCGCAGCGCGTCGGGCAGCACGACGGCCTGCGTGCCGACGCCGAGGTACGCTCGCGGAATCCGGCCGCCCTGGACCACGTGATCGACCAGTCGGCTGACCGCCGAGGCGCGGACCGCGCATTGCAGGTGACGGGAGGCGCCCGAGGTGGTGATGCCGACGACGCGTCCGCGCACGTCGACGAGCGGTCCTCCGGAGAAGCCCGGATAGAGCGTGAGATCGACCGCAACGATCTCGCCGGACGCCTGGCGGCCGCCGCCGACGTCCAGGGCGCTGACGATGCCGGCGCTGGCCCGAGGTCCCGCGCCGACGGCCAGCACCAGATGGCCGATGCGGAGCTCGCCGTCATCGGCAACGTCGGCGGCCGGCGCGCTCTCCGCGTCGGTGCGGAGCACGGCGATGTCGAGCCGCGGATCACGCCCGGCCACCTGGGCCGAGAGCGTCCGACCGTCGGGCCCGGTCAGCGTCACCTCACGGTCCGCCTCGACGGTGTGGTTCGCCGTGACGACGAGCCCTGCGCGCCACCGCACGCCGGTCGAGGGCAGCCGCGGGCGCCCGTGCACCGCGAGCACCGCGCCCGACGCCCGCTCGACCGCGCCGGCCAGCGCGTTGGAGAGATCCATCACTGTGGTCATTGTCGTCCTCCTCTCCTGAATCTAGAGAGGAGCGCGCGTCGTGACCATCCGCCAGACGGGCAGGTCGCCGTCAGGCGATCGATGAGCGTGTTCGCCACGAGGGCGGCCAGGATGAGGGCGCCGCCCGTCAGCGTCGCGGTGGCGGGCCGCTCGCTCAGCACGAGCCAGACCCACAGCGGTCCCAGCACGGTCTCGAGCATGCCGATGAGCGAGCTCTCCGCGGCGGGAATCAGCCGCGCGCCCGCCATGAAGAGCAGGAAGCCCGCGCCGAACTGCCCCACGCCGAAGAACGCCAGCAGCGCGAGATCGCGCGGCGCGGTCTCGATCGGCGCGGCCAGCGGCAACGCCACCAGCGCTGTGAGCGCCGTCGCCAGGGCCGCCGCGGGCGCCATCTGGATCTCGGGGTGGCGGCGGACGACGACGGTGGCGACCGCGAAGCTGGTCGCCATGACGAGCGCCAGCAGGTCACCGACCATCGCACCCCGGCCGTAAGAATTCGACACCATGACGACCGCGCCCGCGAGGGCGACGGCCATCGTCAGCCACGTGCGCGGCGCGACGCGCTCGCGAAGCAGCAGCCAGCCGAGCAGCGCGGTCACGTAGGGCCCGGTGGACATGAGGAGGAGCGTGTTGGCCACGGAGGTGTGCGCGAGCGACAGGATGAAGCACGTCGAGGCGAGCGCCATGCACGTCGCCGCGACCACCACCGGGAGTCCCCCGGTGCGCCACTGCGCGACGATGTTGCGGCCGCGAACGATCCACAGAACGACCGTCAGGAAGAGCGAGGCGAAGAGACTCCGCCACAGGCTGGTGGTCCACGGACTCGTCGAGACGAGGCGGGCAATGAGCCCCCCGCTGCTCCAGCACACCGCCGCACAGGCCACCAACAGGGCGCCGCGCCGCCTGAATGCCTCGTCAGGTCTGGAGGTCACCCACCGCCGCCGACAGAGCCTCGAGCTCGGCGCGCCAGGACGCGGGCGCGGCCACCGGGCGCACGACGAACTTGGAGAAGCCCACGGCGATGAAGCGCTCGATGAGCGCCCGCAACGCCGGCAGCCCCACCGGCGTGAGCTCGACCGATCGCGGACGCCGCGCCGTCATCACGCGCGCGGTGGCCGGGTCGATCGGCGCGCGCGCGTAGCCGATGCTCATGCCGAAGTGCTCGCTGCTGATCGAGCGCCCCGCCCGCGCGGCCGCGTCGTCGATGACGATGCGCCCCGCGGCGGCCTCTTGCGGCGTGCACAGCGAGGGCAGCCACCCGTCCGACAGCCGACCGCACCGCTCGAGGGCGGCGGGGACGGTGCCGCCGAGCCACACTTCGAGCGGCTGCTGCACCGGCAGCGGCGAGAGCTTGACGTCACGGAAGCTGCCGACGGCACCGTCGTGGGTCACCGTCTCGCCGGCCCACAGCCGTCGCAGCAGCGGCAGCGCCTCGTCGATGGCGGCGCCGCGGCGCTTGGGATCGACACCGATGGCGTCGCGCTCCGGCGCGTACGTGAGCCCGGGAACCAGCGTCACCAGCAGCCGGCCCTTGCACAGCACGTCCAGGCTCGCCAGCTGCTTGGCCAGGCGCAGCACGTTGCGTCCAGGCAAGAGCATCGTCGTCCCGAGCTTCAATCGCGGATTGTTCGCTGCCGCCCAGGCCAGACCCACCATGGGATCGAGCACCGGACCCGTCAGCACCTCGGAGAGCCACAGCGAGTCGAAGCCTAGCGTGTCGACGGCCGCGACGAGCTCGGCCAGCGCCTCGGGCGTCGACGCGGCGCCGGCGGCCCCAACTCCGATGCGGATCTTCATACGCCGAGCCTAGCACCGACCACCGCTTGACGCTGGCGCTGGGCGGGGTGATCCTCCGCGTGCGACTCCGACACCTCGCGGAAGGAGCCACCCATGTCACGCACGTCGTTGGCCATCGCCGGCGCCGCCCTGGTCGCCGCCGGCCTCGGCGCCGCCGCCTACGCCCAGCAGCCGACGCAGCCGCCGTTCGCGACCGCCAGGGTCGAGGGGACGGACAACGTCTACATCTTCCGCGCCGGCAATCACCAGTCGATGTTCGTGGTCACGTCCGCGGGGGTGATCGCCACCGACCCCATCGGCTACGGACGGCCGCAGATGGTGACGACCTACGTGGACGAGATCCGGAAGGTCACGAACAAGCCGATCAAGTATCTGATCTACAGCCACCATCACTTCGATCACATCGCCGGCGGCAAGCCGTTCAAGGACGCCGGCGCCACCATCATCGCGCACAAGCGCGCGAAGGAGCGCCTGGTCGCGCTGAAGGATCCGCACACGGTCCTGCCGGACGAGACGATGGACAAGAGCCGGACGATCAGGCTGGGCACCACGACGCTCGAGCTGACGTACGTCGGCCTCAACCATTCTGACAGCTCGATCGTGATGCGGCTGCCGAAGGACAAGATCCTCTTCGCCGTCGACTTCATTCCGGTCGGCACGATGCCCGGACGGGCGATGATCGACTCCTATCCGATCGAGTGGGAGGACTCGCTCAAGAAGGTGCTGGCGATGGACTGGGACACGCTGATCCCCGGCCATCCCGGCGCGCCGGGCGGGCGGCTCGGCACCAAGGACGACGCGCAGAACGTCCTGACGTTCCTGCAGGACGCCTCCGCCGCGGTGAAGGCCGAGGCTCAGGCGGGCGGATGCTGGGACCGGGTTGAAAAGGAGATGAAGCTGCCGAAGTACGAGAGCTGGCCCGGATACGAGCAAGGATTGCCGATGGTCCTGCGGCGCTACTGCGGGCTCTGGGGTCGCGGCACATGAAGCTCGGTTTGAGCATCGGCTACTCGGGCGCCGAGTTGAGGCTGCCGGTGGACAAGGTGCTCCTCGCCGAGCGCCTCGGGTTCGACTCCGTGTGGACGGCCGAGGCGTACGGCTCGGACGCGATCACGCCGCTGGCGTACCTGGCCGCGCTGACGAAGCGCATCCGCCTGGGCACCGGCATCATGCAGCTCGCCGCGCGCCCGCCGGCCTCGGCGGCGATGGCGGCGGGCACCGTGGACGCGCTCGCGGGCGGCGGCCGCGTCATCGCCGGGCTCGGCGTCTCCGGCCCGCAGATCGTGGAGGGCTGGTACGGCCAGCCGTGGGGGCGGCCGTACTGGCGCATCCGCGATTACGTCGCGATCATGCGCAAGGTGTTCGAGCGCAAGGAGCCCGTCGCGCACGCGGGGCGCGAGATCTCGCTGCCGTACACGGGGCCCGGCGCGCTCGGCGTCGGCAAGCCCCTCATGCCGATCCTCCACATGAACCCGCGGCTGCCGATCTGGCTCGGCACGGGCACCGAGGCCAACGTCAAGCTCACGGCCGAGATCGCCGACGGCTGGCTGCCGCTCGGCTTCGTGCCGCGGCTCATGCCGATGCTGCGGCCGTGGCTCGAGGAAGGCTTTCGCCGCGCGGGCGGCACCAAGGGCTTCGCCGACTTCGAGATCCAGCCGCGCGCCGAGGTGGCCATCACCGACGACATCAAGGGCGCGCTCGCGCGCCAGAAGCCGCGCGTCGCGCTCTACGTCGGCGGCATGGGCCACCGGGACAAGAACTTTCACAAGGAGATGATGATCCGCCGCGGCTTCGGCGAGGCCGCGCAGCGCATCCAGGAGCTGTTTCTCGCCGGGCGCAAGGACGAGGCCGTGGCCGCCGTCCCCGACGAGTTCTGCGACGAGATGGCGCTGGTCGGCCCGCCCGCGCGCATTCGCGAGCGCTATCGCGCCTGGGCCGACTGCGGCATCACCGGGCTGACGATCACCACCGAGCAGCCCGAGGCCATGGAGCTGATGGCGGGCCTCGCGAGGTAGTGGCGTCGGCTACGACGACGCCGGCACGGCCGCGAGGACCGGCGGCAGGGCCGCCAGCACCTCGCGGAGGCACGCGCGCAGGCGCGCAATGTTTCCGTGCGCCTTCTCGGGGATCTCGCCGCGTCGCACCTGGGCGATGAACTCGTCGGCGGTGCTCGTCATCAGCAACGACGCGTTGATCTCGACCTGGAGCGCGTGAACCCGCCGCGTCTGCGGCCGGCCGTACGTGGCCACGATGTTGCCGCCGGTGTAGCCGCTGACGTTCTCGTGCACCTCGAA
>QHSB01000604.1 GCA_003220335.1 Candidatus Rokuibacteriota bacterium | reverse complement strand
TCCCGACACCTGGGACGAGTACTTCGGCAGCAAGTTCTTCCACGGCACGCCGTTCCGCCGCGCGATCGAGGAAGGCGCGGTGGACGGCCGCCGCATGATCCAGGTCGGAATCCGTGGGCCGCTCTACGGCCCGGAGGACTTCGCGTTTCACGACGAGCGCGGCCTCGAGGTGCTCCGCATCGAGGCGGTGAAGGAGCACGGCACCGCGTGGGCGGCCGAGCGGCTCGCCCGCCTGCGCGGGGGGCCGATCTACTGTTCGTTCGACATCGACGCCGTGGACCCGGCGTACGCGCCGGCCACCGGCACACCCGAGGTCGGAGGCCTGACCTCGTACGAGGCGCTCACGCTCGTGCGCGCGCTGGCCGGCCAATCGCTGGTGGGCGCCGACGTCGTCGAGGTCTCGCCGCCCTACGACGGCCCCGGCCAGATCACCTCGCTGCTGGCGGCGAACCTCATGTTCGAGCTCGTGAGCGTCCTCGCACTCGGACGATGAGCCGGCGCCTGCCGAGCGCGGCCGTCCTCGTCGCGCTCGTCCTGCTCGCGGCCACGCCGGTCTCGGCGGCGCCGGCGCCGGTGGCCACCGTCGTCGTCGACGGCGTGATCAGCCCGGTCACGCTGCGTCTCGTGGAGAGCGCGATCACGCGCGCGAAGACGGGCGGGGCGCAGGCCCTCGTCATCCAGCTCGACACGCCGGGCGGGCTCGAGCGCTCGATGCGGGCGATCTGCCAGCGCCTGCTCAACGCCGAGATCCCCGTCGTCGTGTGGGTGGGACCCACGGGCGCGCGCGCCGCCTCCGCCGGCGTGTTCATCACGATGGCCGCTCACGTCGCGGCCATGGCTCCCGCCACCAACATCGGCGCCGCGCATCCCGTCTCCGTCGGCGGCGGCGTCGACAAGGAGAGCATGCGCAAGGTGGAGAACGACGCTGCGGCGTTCATTCGTACGATCGCCATCGAGCGCGGCCGCAACGCCGAGTGGGGCGAGAAGGCCGTGCGCCAATCGGTGTCGGTCACCGAGCGCGAGGCGGTGCGGCTGAAGGTCGTCGACTTCATCGCCGACTCCATCCCCGATCTCATGCAGAAGCTGGACGGCCGCACCGTGAAGACGGTGCAGGGGCCGGTGACGCTGGCCACGCGCGGGGTCGTCGCCACGCCGATCGAGATCGGCTTCCGCGACCGCGTGCTCGCCGTGATCACCGACCCGAACGTCGCCTACGTGCTCATGATGCTGGGCACGCTCGGGCTCATCTTCGAGCTCTCGACGCCCGGCGCGGTGCTGCCCGGCGTCATCGGCGGCATCTCGCTGATCCTGGCCTTCTTCGCGTTCCAGAGCCTGCCCATCAATTTCGCGGGGCTGCTGCTGATCCTGTTCGCCATCGTGCTCTTCATTGCCGAGGTCAAGGTGACGAGCCACGGCGTCCTCGCCGTCGGCGGTATCGTGGCCATGGCGCTCGGGTCGCTGATGCTCTACGACGCGCCCGAGGTCGGCTTTCGCGTTTCGTGGCGGGTGCTCGTGCCGACGGTCGCGCTCACCGCGGGCTTCTTCCTCTTCGCGCTGACGCTGGGCATGAGCGCGTTCCGGCAGCGGCCGCTGCTCGACGGCGCCGGCCTCGTCGGCCGGATCGCCGTGGCGCGCGGGCCGCTCACGCCCGAGGGCGCGGTCGCCGTGGCCGGCGAGCTCTGGCGCGCGGTCGCCGAACGGCCGCTGCCCGATGGCGCGCGGGTCAAGGTGGTGGACGTTCAGGGGCTCACGCTACGCGTGGTGGCAGAGGACGCTCCCGGGGGAGGGACGCGATGATCTCGATGGACTCGGCGCTGGTCTTCGTGGTGGTGATCGCGGTCGTCATCTTCATCGGCTCGTACGCGAAGATCCTGCGCGAGTACGAGCGGGGCGTCATCTTCCGCCTCGGGCGCACCGCGCGGGCGATCCTCAACCCGGGAGGCGGCGGCAACGGCCCCGGCCTCGTCGTCCTGGTGCCATTCATCGACCGGATGGTGAGAGTGAGTCTGCAGACGGTCGCGCTCGACGTGCCGCCGCAGGACGTGATCACGCGCGACAACGTCTCGCTCAAGGTGAGTGCCGTGATCTACTTCCGCGTGGTCGATCCCGTGAGGGCGGTGATCGCCGTCCAGGACTATCTCTATGCGACCTCGCAGATCGCGCAGACGACCCTGCGGAGCGTGCTGGGTCAGGTCGAGCTCGACGATCTCCTGTCGGCGCGCGACAAGATCAACCAGCAGCTGCAGCGCATCATCGACGAGCACACGGAGCCGTGGGGGATCAAGGTCGCCAACGTCGAGGTCAAGCAGATCGACCTGCCCCAGGACATGCAGCGCGCGATGGCCAAGCAGGCGGAGGCCGAGCGCGAGCGGCGCGCCAAGGTCATCAACGCCGAGGGCGAGTTCCAGGCGGCGGCCAAGCTCGGGGAGGCGGCCGAGGTGCTCACGCGCTTTCCGGTGGCCGTGCAGCTGCGCTATCTGCAGACGATGCGCGAGATCGCTTCCGAGCGGAACACGACGACGTTCTTTCCGCTTCCGATGGACCTGCTCGGCCCGCTCCTCGCACCGCGCGGCAAGGACGGCGGCGACGCCAAGTGACGCGCGGGGTTGGAGCACCCGCGGATCGCGTGTAAGATACGAAGGCTTTCGACGCGGGGGGTTAGCTCAGTTGGGAGAGCGCGGCGTTCGCAACGCCGAGGTCGAGGGTTCGAATCCCTTACCCTCCACCATTGCGATGCAGGACGGCGGGTCGCGTCGAGCCGCGGGAGCTTTGCGGCCGGACGACCCGCCGTCGTTCGTTCGGCCTCTCAGCGCTGATCGTGACCCTCGTGCTCCGACCAGGGTTCACACGTTAACGCGGGGAGGCCGACATGAAGGTCGAGGAGAAGCTCACGACGCTGGGACTCGAGCTGCCGAGCCTCGAGGACCTCTACCACACGAACGCGTCGGGCGCGCACTACATCTCGCATTTCCCGGTGCAGAACCTGCTCTACCTGTCCGGCACGACGCCGCGCAAGAACGGCCAGGGATATCTGGCGGGCGCGGTCGGCAAGGATCTGACGCTCGAGCAGGGACGCGAGGCCGCGCGCTACGCGGCGATCACGACGCTGGCGGCCGTGAAGTACGCGCTGGGCGATCTCGACCGCGTCCAGCAGGTCGTGCACATGCTCGGATTTGTGAACTCGGCGCCCGGCTTCAACGACCAGCCGCGCGTGATCAACGGCGCCGCCGACCTCTTCGTCGAGCTGTACGGCGCCCGGGGCAAGCCCACGCGCGCGGCCATCGGCTGCCAGGGTCTCGGCGGCGGCGCGTCGGTCGAGATCATCGTGACCGTGCTGTTCTCCGGCAGCGAGGTGCGGCCGCCACTCGCGCGCGACCACTTCGCGAAGTAGCCGCGTGCGCCCGGCCCCTGTTCTCCTGTCCGTGCTGCTGCTCCTCACCGGCTGCCGCGCGGCACCCCGGGGCATCACGATCGTCGCGAGCGTCCCGTGTCTGCCGCCGGGCGTCAGCGGTGACTTCTTCGGCTGGCCCGTGGTCGGTTTTCAGCCGATCCTGCTCCATCATGAGGACGGCGAGGACGTGGACGCGCGGATCGTGCGCTATCAGCGGGGGCGCGACGCCGTCGCCGTCGTGTGGGTGGGCGCGGATCTCGTGGCCGTCGACCCGAGTCCCGACACCCCGGCGCCTGACTGGGTGGACGATTCGCTCGTCGTCGACGACGAACTGACGCTGCGCGCGCGGCCGGAGGCGCCGTGTCAGTGGCGGCGCCACAAGTCGGCGGCCTGACGCGCCGGAGGGACGTCAGCGACGCGTCGCCGGCTCGCTCAGGCCTTCTTCGCGGGACGCGCGGGGCAGGACTTGTGATACCACGTGACGCCGAGCTTGATGTGGTTGCCGTTCTTGCGAATGCGTAGCTTGCACTTCGGACACGTGCCCATCCGGCGACTCCTTTTCGTCGAAGCGATTCGATGAACGCCGTATTATACCCGTCTGTCCTGTAACCGTCTGTCGTCATTGCGGCTGCCGTTGCGACGACGACTCCGGGACTGACGCCGATTGACGCGGCCTGACGGCGGCCTTCGATCCGCGGCCGCCCTGGTCAGAGGCTGGGCCTCTGGGGCGGAAGTCGCGTCAGTCTCAAGGACGGCTACGTCGGCGGCAACACCGGTCGGCTCGGCAGAATGCCAAGATAGCGATGGACGCCGACGTCCAGCGGTTCGGGAGCGAACAGGTGTTCCGGCGCGAGCGCAGCGCGCGTGCGTCCACTTATGACCGTCGCGGACCTGCGTTTCAGTAGCCGCGACGGGCTTTCCGCAGATCGCGCAGCGAGGATTCGCCATCGCTGAAAGGCCGACGCCTTGGCCGGCGACGCGCCGCTCTAATTTGGGGCACCAGGATCGCGTGACGAACATCCGACCGCGGGGCCCATCGTGGCGGCCAGTTTTGGCAACACTCCTCAGCGCGGCATTGCAGCCTCCTTCGCGTGAAGGCGCGGGCCGAAACTTGGCAATCCAGGTACCCGCGGGTAGCGTTGCCGCCGATCCCGCTTCTCGCGAGCACCCCCATCCGGGGGGAAAATATTTTCCCGGGTAGGCGGCGCCAACTGCCTGGCGCGAGACTCTTCGTCATGCCGCAGCACCGCCGCCGGATCCTCATCGTCGACGACAACGAAGACACTCGCGAAATGTACGCCTACTACCTGAAGAGCGTCGGCTGGCACGTCGAGGTCGCGCCCGAGGGGGAGACGGGGATCGCGCTCGCCCAGCAGCCCGACGGCTTCGACGTCATCGTGATGGACCTCTCGATGCCGAAGGTCGACGGCTGGGAGGCCATCCGGCGGCTGAAGGCCGACGAGCGCACGAAGTCCATCCCGATCCTCCTCCTGACCGGTCACCCGATAAATGGCGCCGCCGACGTAGCACTCGCCCAGGGAGCGGCGGGCTACTGCCGCAAACCGTGTCCGCCCGAGCAACTCGAACAGGAGATCGAGCACCTACTGGCCGCGGAGAGAAACGCGTAGAAGCACGTAGGACTTTCGTTCAGGTTCCCGGGTCGCGCGGCGACGATAGATTGATCTCGCCTTCCCGCTGGGCCCTCAACAGACGCGACTGGCGTCGGACCCCCTGGCATCTGGCGGCAACTTCAGACACGCGGGACACAGTTTGTCCTGCTCCGTCTCGTTCTCGTCCGGCGGCTTCACCAGCGCGAAGACGCGACCGCAGAGCCCGCAGTTGCGACGCTGGACGATGACAGTCTTGCGGCGGCTCGTGGAGATTCACCCCATTACACGGATCGAGGTCAAGGACGCCAACGGATGGCGAGAGCTTCAATGAATGCAGGCGCGGCTCTGTCGATGCTCGCGGAATGAGACGCACGTTTGCCGCGGGAGATGCCTATGGAAAGCCGGGATCTTCAAAATTCTCGGAGCCCCGCGCGTGTGAGTGTATCGGAAGCGAGCCAGAACCGACACAGCCGGCCTTGGTCGTTTCCACGAGGGTGCGCCAATCGGCGACGGTCGAGAGACGAGCGGAGGGGCCGAGGTCTGCCCGGCCGGCCTCCGCGGTATCAACCAGGGGAACACAACGCCCATCAGAGAGCCCGGGCCCTACATCACGCGCTTCACGATGACCGGCTCGCACTCGCTCAGCTTGGAGCCCGGTGGCAGCGCCTTCAGCACCTCGCGACGAAGGTTCGCACAGACGCCGGCATCATTTGCGCCGACCGCGAAGCGGTCCGTGCCGGCGTCGGCGACGAACACCGAGAACACCCAATAGATCGGCGCCGAGCCCTCACGATGCGGCAGGACGTCCAGCTGCTGGCAGGGAGCGGAGATCTGAGACGGCACCGCCACGCCACTACGCGTCTCTGATCGGAGCCGACTGTACTCACACGATGGTCGATCAGCCGTGTAGCCGACGATCTCGAGGCTCGGTGCCTCCGCCGGCGTCCAGAGATAGCCCCACATCGCGCCGGTCGGGGGATGAGGAAGCGTCGCGCACGCGACGGTCAGCAGCGCCGCGAGGACGAATGGGCCCGCGCGAGACGACCTCGATGGGACACACTGGAACCGACGAGCCAGCGCGCGGCGGCAAGCGATCGAAGACAGCTCGGGGGCGCGGCCGGTCACGTCCGCGGACTGTAGTTACGGGGAGCGGTGATGTCAACGACGGCGTCGCGGGGGCGATCTTCGCGATCCCCGAACCCTAATCGTCCTCCTGGTTGCGGCCGCCGGTCTGTCCTTGGGCAGACCTCACTCGAAAGGCCGTAGCCGTTCACCGTTCGGGCCGCGAATGCTGCCGTCGCGAGCCGGCGCGCCAGCGGCTGCGGCACCGCGCGGGGGCGGCGGTGGCCCGGATGCGCCCTGGTCGGCGCGGTCGGCCGGCGCGGCCACGGTCACGCGCGGCACCGCGACCTCGTGCTTCTGCGTCGGCTTGCCCTCGGTCCGATCGGCCAGCCCGCGCACGAAGGCGAGCGCGCCCATCGGCTTGGTTACGAGCTTACGGAGGTTGCGATAGATGTCCGCGCGCCCATCATGCGCGACCGTCTTGAGCATCAACGTCGCGCTGCCGCGGGGAATGTCGTCGCGGCCGCGGCGGAACACGTGGCCGTTCTGACTGTTCTCGCCGGGCTTGAACTGCGTGCTCTTGCCGTTGCCGTGATTGCCGCCGATACGCTTGCGGGGACCGGCCGAGGCCGGTCGTTTCTTACTTTGCCGCTTTTCTCGCGCCTTTTCGCTGGCCATGTGCCCGTCAGATAAGAGGATCGGCGACTGAAATTTTGCGCGGCATCAGTAGCCCCCGCCTATCGTCGGCACCGCACTCGCCGTGTGTCATCACGAGCGCCCGCCGTGCCCGTGGAACCGCCGGCCGATAGTCATTGGCGACGTCGCGCCCGAAGAATCGCCTGCCCGACCGGCGTGAGGTCCGACTGGGCCATAACCGCGTAGAGGTTGCGGCCGAAGTGCCGCAGCAGGATCGGATCGCTCGGCACCGTCATCCACTCGGCCTCCCACAGGAGGAAGTGCGCCCTCGAAATCGCCACGAGCAGGAACGAGGAGGCGCAGCGCGGCCATGGTGTGACATGCCACGGCCTTGGTCGTGGCGGGGGAGGGCGCGCTTTCGATCCTGCGGCCTGCGCGGGCCGTTCC
>QHSB01000603.1 GCA_003220335.1 Candidatus Rokuibacteriota bacterium | reverse complement strand
GGCGGGCAGCCGCTTCGCCATGCGCGTGCCCTCCATCAGGCCGGGCGCCACGCAGTTCACGGTCACCTCGGGGGCGAGCGCGATGGCCAGGCACCGCGTGAGGTGAATCAGCCCAGCCTTGCTGACGGCGTAGGCGATGCTGCTGCCGGCCGCGCGCAGACCCGCCACCGACGCGATGTTCACGATCCGTCCCGCCCCGCGCGCGCGGAGGTGACGGGCGGCGGCCCGCGCCAGCAGAAAGGGCCCGCGCAGGTTGACGTCGTTGATGTGGTCCCAGACTTCGAAGGTGAGCGCGTCGAGGTCGCGGAACGGAATGCCGGTGTTCCAGCCGGCGTTGTTGACGAGGACGTCGAGCCGGCCGAGCGCGGCCACCGCGTCGTTCACAGCCGGCTCGATGGCCGGCGGATCCCTCTGGTCGAGCTGGATCATGGCCGTTCGCCGTCCGCGCTTTTCGACCTGACGGCACGTCTCGACCGCGCCCTCCCGGTAGCCGACCCACGTGACGGCCACGTCGGCGCCGGCCTCCGCCAGCGCCAGCGCGATCGCGCGACCGAGGTCGCCCGAGCCGCCGGTGACCAGCGCCGCGCAGCCGCTCAGGTCCACGCGCTCAGTTGATGGGAGTCAGCGGGGCCGAGACCCAGCTCCCGCGTGCACTCGCCGAACCACTGCAGCACTTCCTTGTGCAGGGGAATCCCTGTTGTCGTCATTCGCCTAAGATTACGACACGTTCGGCGCGTCGGTATCGAGCCATCCCACCCGCGTGCAGAATAGCCGGTCCGTTCGTTTCTTTTGAATCGCTGCCGTCGAACGTGCGCGAAGGCTGGCCGACTTCACCATGTTCGGCTTCTCGACCGGCTGGCGGCGCCGGCAGATCGCCAGCCTCAGCCCGTCAAGCGGTTTCACGTGGCGTGGCGGACGGCGTGCAAGGCCGCCGGCCTCGAAGGACGGTTGTTTCATGAGCTGCGACGGTCAGCCGCCCGCAACATGGATCGCACGGGTGTGAGCCGCCACGTGGCCGTGCAGATCACCGGGCACAAGACCGAGAGCATGTACCGGCGCTACAACATCGTAAATGACGCGGATATGAAGGCGGCGCTGGAGAAGACGGCCGACTATCTCGACTCACTGCTGATGAAGACCCGCGAGGACGTTCAACTATCTCCGGCGCCCGTGGCCGGGGATCTCCATGTATGCCCTTGACACTCAAAGCCGGCGGGCCCATAGTCGGCGCCCACTCACCCGCTCAAAGGAGGTCGTCGATTATCGATCAGACAACGTAAGACGCAGCCCACGTCCGGACGACACAGGGGGTCGGGTCATGACGCTCATTCGCGCGACGGCAGTGCTGATTGTGCTTCTCGCGATCATCCTCGGACTGACTACCGCGACTGTTACCGCTCAAGAGAAGATGGTCGATTCGCGTGTCCAGGTCATCACCAAAGTTGATGTCGCTCGCCTTGATGATGTTGAGGGTCATACGATGGCGACCTTCGAGAACAAGGGCTATAACCTAAAAATTGGCAGCTGGACGGTGAATCGCGGCGTGAGTGACCTGATTAAAGGCAACGGAACCGCCCGCGGCTACACGACGACGAACTATCCCGATGGTGCCGTGACCTACTCGAGCTGGGAAGGCAAGACGACGACAGTGGTGGTCGATGGCAAGTCGATCGCGACTTCCGCGGGAACCTGGAAGCTCATCTCCGGAACGGGTGAATGGAAGAATCGCGAAGGCGGCGGTACGTGGAAGTCGAAGGTCGTGGGAGACGGAATCAGCTTCGTCGAATGGGAAGGCGAGTGGCGCCCGAAGCGGTGAGAGTGAAGGCGGCGCTGGAGCAGACCGCCGACTATCTCGACTCGCTGCCTGCCAAGACCCGCTGAAGCAAACGGCCCCCGGCACACATCTGCCGGGGGCCACACCTAAGCCACATGCTACGCAGCCGCTCGCGCCTTGTACCGCCTCAGACGGGACCGGAGCCGCATCAGGAGACCGCTGCGGTAGGCGGCGAGGAAGCGTTCGTACTCCGACTCCAGCGTCTTGCGGTTCTGCGCCTTGCAAGCTTTCGCGTCTTGCGACTCACTGGCCCTCCTTCCACGTTCGTTGTGATGAGGCCATAGAACGGGTGTCGGCGCCGAGCAGTGGGAGGGCGGATTATAGGGAGACCAGGCCATGTATCGCCATCCCCGCCGCCGGTGGCCGGGGATGGCCATATCGGCTTAGACCTTGCCGACCTTGCCCGACTTGATTACGTCGACGAGGACGTTCCATTCCGCCTTCTTGAGAGTGACGATGTTGCCCGTCTCCCCGATGCGGACGGTATCGCCCTCCATGACGACTTCCGGGCAGGCCGAGCAGGCTGGGCAGAGCGAGATCTTGTCCATGGCAGCTTCCCTCCTTCGATGTGCTGGCAGACGACCCCGCGCCGTGCGCTCGAGGCGTCCCAGGTGTTGAGGATCTTCTTCACTTCCCGCCGCAGGCTGTCGAGTTCGGCCAGCTTCTGTTTCAGCAGCGCGCGCACGTGGACGCATGGACCCGGCTTCGCACACCGGAGCGCCACGATATGGCCGATCTCCTTCAACGTGAGGCCGAGCCGGCGCGCTTGCGTGACGAAGTGCAGCACACCGAGCACGTCGGGCGGATACACGCGATACCCGGCGGCGGTGCGTCGCGGCTTCGGCACGATGCCGCGTGCTTCGTAGAGGCGCAGCGCCTTGCGGGTCACCCCGCTACGGGCGGCCACCTCTCCGATCTTGAGCGCGTCGTCGGCCATGAGGCGAGGATAGACCTTGCCGCATAGGTCAAGGTCAAGCTGCATCACCGCCCGGGTACCCAGGCGAGCGCGTTATCCTAGGGCCGATCATGGCGAACCTCGTAATCATGACGGCTGAC
>QHSB01000602.1 GCA_003220335.1 Candidatus Rokuibacteriota bacterium | reverse complement strand
CAGGTCCGCCGCCTGTGCCTTCGGCAGCACGACGATCCCCTCCTCGTCGGCGATCACCATGTCGCCCGGCGCCACCGTCACGCCGCCGCAGACCACGGTGACGTTGATGAGGCCGGCCGTCTTGCGCACGCCGGGGATCGGGATCACGCCGCGGCCGAACACCGGGAACCTGTTCTTGCGCGTCTCCGCGAGATCCCGGATCACGCCGTCCACGACGAAGCCTGCGATGCCGCGCTGCTGGGCATAGGCGCACACGTTGCCGCCGGCCATGGCCCAGTTCGAATCGCCGGCCGCGCACACGATCACCGAGCCCGCCGGCGCCCGGTGGATCGCGACGTGCAGCATCAGGTTGTCGCCGGCGGGGCACGCGACGGGATACGCGGGGCCGGCCAGGCGCGGCATCGGCTCCCAGAGCGGGCGGAGGGTCGGGTCCATCACGCGGTCGCGGGTGACGACCTCGGCGAAGGTGCACGGGGAAATCTTGGCAAAGGCCGCGGTATCCATGATCACTCCGACATTTTGAGGAGCAGCCCGGTGCGGCGCGCGCGCTGCACGGCCGCGTAGAACGCGAGGTGCGCGACGACCGCATACACGACCGACAGCGCCAGGCCGGTCGCGATCGGCGCCGCGAACTCCGAGGCGAAGCCGAAGTGCGAGCGATAGGCGTCGAGGAAGTACGTCAACGGGATCGCGCGCGCGAGGGCCGCCGCCGGGGCCGGCAACAAGGAGACCGGATAGTAGATGCCCGCGAGCACCAGCACGAGGTTCACGCTGGCCCACGCGAAGGCCTCGGCGCGGTTGCCGAAGAGCGTGATGAGGGCGCACACGAACACGCCGACGATCCACGCGTTGAGAAAGCAGCCGAACAGGAACACGGCGACGCCGCGCGGGCCGGCCGCGAGCACGCGGAAGTCGAACGCCCACCACGCCAGCACCGCCAGCAGCGTGAAGAGCGTGCCGCCGCGCACCATGCCCACGAGCCAGGAGCCCACGGTCAGGTGACGGATGCCGATCGGCGCCAGGAACTGGTGCTTGATCGACTTCGACCAGACGTCCATGAGCACCGCGTAGGCGACCTCGAGCTGGCAGACGTTGACCACCGACAGCGCGATGGTCCCGATCAGAACGAACGAGGCCTGCGCCGGCGTGATCCCGAGGAACCGCGTCATGAGCCCGATGGAGATCACGCCCACGATCGGCCAGAACAGGAGCTCGAAGAAGAAGAACACGTTGCGCGACGCCATCAGCGCGTTGCGCACGACCACGGCCCACACGGCCAGCAGGTCAGCGCGCCAGCTCAACGAACACCTCCTCCAGCTCCGGCTCGCGCACGCGCACGTTGCGGACCGTCACGCCATCGGCGAACAGCTGCCGCAGCAGATCGGGCAGGCGCTTCTCGGCGTCGTCCACCGTACACTTCGTCCAGCCGTCGGCGGTCGCGCAGCGCAGCACGCCCGGCGCCTCTCCGAGCCACGCCGGCGGCGCCGGCTCCAGTCGCAGCGCAATCACGTCGCCGAGGCCGATCCGGCGCTTCAGCGCCTCGGGCGTGCCGGCATCCAGGATCCGCCCGGCCTTGATGAAGGCCACCTCGTCGCACAACTCCTCGGCCTCGCGCATGTAGTGCGTGGTCAGTACGATGGTCATGCCGCGCTCGCGACGGAGCGCGGCGATGTGGGCGCGCACGCGCACGGACACGTCGGGGTCGAGCCCCAGCGTCGGCTCGTCGAGAAAGAGCAGCTCCGGATCGTTGACGAGCGACTTCGCCAGCGCCACCCGCTGCTTGAGGCCGGTGGACAGCTCACTGTACGGCACGCGGCGGTACGGCTTCAGCTCGTACTGCTCGATCAGCTTGTCGACGCGGACGCGTAGCGCGACGCCCGACAGTCCGTAGAGGCGACCGTAGAACGCGATGATCTCGCTCACGCGCAGGCTCCAGAGAAACGACGGCCGCCCGCTCGCCATGTTCAGCCGCCGGCGCAGCGCCATCGAATCCCGGACGACGTCCAGCCCGAGGACGCGCGCGGTGCCGCGGTCGGGGATCAGGAGCGTCGCGAGGATCGACAGAAACGTCGTCTTGCCGGCGCCGTTGGGGCCGAGCAGGCCGACAATGGCGCCGCGCGGGACCTGGAGCGTCACGCCGCGCAGCGCGTCGGTGAGGCGGGGGCGGAACCATCCCGAGCGGAAGGTCTTCGCCACCTCGCGCGCGTCGATAGCGAGGGTCGGCGCGGGCGAAGGCATGGCTCGATGGTAACATGCGGCGCATGACGGCCCCGGCGGAGTGGCGGTGTTCCGCCGTCGACCTGACGCCCGGCCGGACGACGAAGTTCCGGCTCGAGTGCCGGGGACGCGGCGTCGAGGGATTCGTCGTCAATCACGATGGCGAATACCACGCGTACGTCAACCGCTGCCCGCACGTCGGCACGCCGCTCGATCTCTGGCCCAACGACTTTTTCGCCGAAGACGGCCGTACGCTCGTGTGCTCCACGCACGGCGCGCTCTATGAGCCGGCGACCGGTTATTGCACGGCGGGCCCGTGCGCCGGCGACTCGCTGTCCCGCCTGCCGCTGCGCCGCGAGGGCGACACGCTGGTGGTGACCTGCCCATGACCGACGACCACAAGGCGATCGAGGAAGCGAACGCAAGCTTCTATCGCGCGTTCGAGGCGCTCGACCTGCGCGCGATGGAGGACGTGTGGTCGCACGGCGAGCACGTCCAGTGCGTGCACCCGGGCTGGCCGCTCCTCACCGGCTGGGAGTCCGTGCGCGCGTCGTGGGAGGCGATCTTCGCCAACACGCAGGAGATGAGCTTCACGCTCACTCACGTGCGCGCGGCGGGCGCCGGCGACCTCGCCTGGGTCACCTGCACCGAGAACATCCTGTCCGAGACCGACGGCCGCGTCGGCGTCACGTCGATCCTGGCCACGAATCTCTTCGAGCGCAACCCGGACCGAGAAGGAGGCGGCTGGCGCATGGTCCACCACCACGCCTCGCACGTGCTGAGCCGCGCCGCGTCGTGAGATATCGTGAGCGAGATCGGCGTGCTCGATGACTGGCGGTCAAGGAGCAGCATTCAAGTTCGTACCTGACCTGGCTCCTCCGTTGTCGGCGTGCCCTCGGTGCGGCGCCTGACTTTTCTAGACGTGCCCGAGGAAACCGGCAACGGCACGAGAGGTCAGTAGTGCGGTTCGGCATTCACAACTCGTCCTGGCTCGACACTCCCGATCCGGCCGAGGCATTCGAGGCGGTGAAGGTGAAGGCGCAATGGGCGGGACGGCGCCGGCTTTTTCGAGGATGAATACAAGCAATACGGCTGGGAGTTCCCGCCGCAGCCGGCAACCCGCATCCGGCAGATGGAGGAAGCGATCCAGCTCATTCTCAAGATGTGGACCGAGCCACGCACGACCTTCCACGGCCGGTATTTCCACGTCGAGGAGGCGATCCTCGAGCCGAAGCCCGTACAAAAACCGCGTCCGCCGGTGATGATCGCCGGCGGCGGCGAACAGATGACCCTGCGCGCGGTCGCCCGTCTGGCCGACGCCTGCAATATCGTCGGCGGCGACATTGCGGAGGTACGGCATAAGCTGGCGGTGCTGCGCGGACATTGCGACGAGGCGGGTCGCGATTACGACACGATCGAAAAGACCCATGTCGAGCACTGGCTACTTGCCCGCGACGCGGCCGCGGTGGCGGCGAAGCGCGAGCGGCTGGCTGCCCGCGGACCGTTGCGCGGCTTTGTCGGTACGGTGTCCGAGGCCATTGACCTGATCGGGCAATACCAGGACGCCGGCGTCGACTTGCTGATCAATAGCAATAACCAACGGAACGACGAAGAAACCCGTGAACTTTTCGTCTCGGATGTCATGCCTCACTTTGCCTGACGGAAGGTTTGTCGGGACTCCGGCAAGGGAAGAATGCTCTAGCCTCCGCGCCGCAGCAGCGCCCAGCCATGCTCGCGCGCGACGACCTCGAAGCCGGCGACCTGCTCGCGCGCGACGATCGCCTCGACATCCAGCACCCACTGCGCGCGCTGCAGCCCCGCCGGGAAGACGTAGCACTCCTCGCGCGTCGCGAGATGCGGCACCAGGCGCTCGTTGACGCTCACGGGGACGAGCCGCGGTACGCGCGCCATCAGGGCGTGGGCCGCGCGCTGCTCCGGTCCGAGCGACCACTTGCTGACGCCGAGCTCGTTCACCGTGCGCGCGGCGAGCACGACCGACACGATGCCGGCGCCGATGACGACGGCACGCGCCGACAACCATCGGGGCCCACCGCCAGACCCGGCAGCGCGGCGGCGGCCGCTCGCGGCGCCGCGAGCGGCAGAAAGCCGAGCGGCGCCAGCAGGGCGAGCAGGTGGAACGCTTTCTCCGGCGTGAAGACCACCGGCATCCAGCGCCAGGGACGCACGACGACGCTGGCGAGCACCTCGGGCAGCGTGTGGCCGAGATACGCGTAGCGCTTGACGAGATGCGGATAGGGCTCGCCGCGGAAGTGCGGCATGAGCACGTTCATGTCGAGCCACAGCAGCCCCACGCAGAGGATCGCCATCGCGACGCCGACCACCCATCGGCGGCGTGCCGCGGCCAGCCACACGCCGAAGCCGACGCCGGCGATCGCCGCGTCCTCGCGGCCGGCGAGCGCGGCCACCACCGCCACCGCGGCCCCCGCCGGGCGCCCGGCGTCCACCGCCCACGCGGCGGCGATGACCAGCGGGATCGCAAAGGCCGTCGGATGGACGTCGCGGACATTGATGCCGTGAAGCGTCGGGTTCAATAGATAGAGGACGGCAAAACCCGCGGCGGCGCGCGCATCGCCGAGCCGACGCGTGGCGAAGCCGGCCATCACGACGGCGCCGGCGGCAAAGATCGCCGTCTGGGCCAGCAGGAGCGCGATGGCCCCCGGCGCCAGCCATCCCAATGGAACGAAGAGATAAAGGATGGGCGAGAAATGGTCGCCCCAGGCGTGCATCGGCGGCAGCGTGACCCGCGCGCCATGGCCGTGGGCCAGACTCCACACGACCTGGACGTAGTAGCCGAGGTCGAGGGCGTGAGTGCGCAGCGCGACGTGGCGCGTGACCACGACGACGCCCATGACGAGGACGTAGACGGCGACGCCGCCGGCGACGAGCGCGCGCGGCGACACGCGGGGCAGCGTGACGGGCGCCAGCGCCAGCCGCGCGCCGACGACCAGCGCCAGCACGACCACGAGGTCTTCCGCGCGCTCGAGGGTCATTCCGGCCAGCCGCAGACGCCCGGCCGCGAGCACGGCGACCGCCAGCGCGGCGAGGACGAGCGCCCCGCCGTCCAGCGCGCGCGCGAGCCCTTTCAACCGAGGCGCGTGTAACGGGCGCGGAGGCTGTCGAACCGGCGCGAGCGCCGGAGACCCCACCTGCTGAGGAGGTACCAGAAGAGGACGGCGAGGATGCGCAGCCCGTAGACGGTGGACGCGAGGAAGCTCGCGGAGGACGCCTCGGGAAAGTAGCGCGTGGGCACCGCGATCTCCGCGATGCGAAAGCGCGCCGCCACCACCTGGGCGATGATCTCCTGGTCGAAGACGAACCCGTCGGAGTTGGTCTGGAAGTTGACGGTCTCGAGGACTTCCTTCCGGAAGGCGCGATACCCCGTGTGATACTCCGACAGCCGCAGCCCGAACGCGCGGTTCTCGACCCACGTCAGGAAGCGATTGGCGAGGAATTTCCACCACGGCATGCCCTGCGCGAGCGCCGAGCCCCCCTTGAGCCGCGAACCCAGCACGACGTCGGCGTCGCCGTGCACGATCGGCTCGACGATCTGCGGCACGAGCGTCGGGTCGTACTGGTAGTCGGGATGGACCATGACCACGACGTCGGCGCCGGCGCGGAGCGCCTCCGTGTAGCACGTCTTCTGGTTGGCGCCGTAGCCATAGTTGCGGTTGTGGACGAAGATCTCCAGCCCGAGCTGCCGCGCGACCTCCAGCGTCATGTCGGTCGAGCCGTCGTCCACCAGGATCACGAGGTTCACGGTGTCCTTGGGTAGCTGCTCATAGGTCATGCGGAGCGTGCGCCCGGCGTTGTACGCCGGCATCACCACGACGATCTTGGGCGCGCGCTGTTTGGATTTGACGTTCATTGGAGCGGGGGCCGCGAGGCCGGCTTGGGCCGTGGGTGGCCTGTTCTGGGCGGGCGTGGCTCCGTAACGCCCGGTCGACCGTTGCTGCGCGGTCGACCGTTGCTGCCCGGTCGACCGTTGCAGGCGGCGCGGGGCGCGGTCATGCCTGGGCTACCGCTCGCGATCATGCGTGGCTCCGACGAGGAACTGGTAGGCGAGCAGGCGGGGCAGCGCGCGCGCGGTGTGCGCGCTCAGCGCATGCACGGCGGCCAGCGCGCGCCCGTGCCAGCGCGTCGGCACCATCTGATAGAGCGGCACGGGCGTCGCCGTCAGCCGCGCGATGCGAAGCCCGGCGCCCGTCACCAGCGCCGTCAGCGTGCGCCGCGTGTAGAAGCGCAGGTGCGTGCGGTCGAGGATACCGCGCTCGGCGTACTCGAAGCGACCGGCGAGGAGCGAGAGGCGCATCCACAGGTGGGCGACGTTCGGCATCGAGATCACGACCTGCCCGCCCCGCGCCAGGGCGCGGCGCAGTGTCGCCAGCGCGCCGGCGGGATCGCGCAGGTGCTCCAGCACGTCGGCGCAGACGATCGCGTCGAACTGCCCCTCCAGCGGCGGGATGCCCGCGTCGAGATCGGCCACGATCATCCGCTCGCAGTGCGCGGCGCCGGCCGCGGCGGCCGCGGGATCGGCCTCGAGGCCGGTCACCTTCCAGCCGCGCTCGGTCAGCAGGCGCGAGAGCAGGCCGTCGGCGGCGCCGACGTCGAGCAGCCGGCGGCCGCGCCCGTCGCCGAGCCAGTCGAGGATGACCGAGTGGCTGCTGTACGGATCGTCCTTCAGCGTGTAGCGGGACCCGATGCTCACCGGAGCCATCATCCGACTTCGGTCACTCACTTTTCAACATTCCCGTACAGCCACCGTCCCCCGCCCTCCGCGATCAGCCGCACCGAGCCGGCCGGCAGCGTCCGTACCACGCTGCGCTCGGGAACGACGCCCGTGACCAGGAACCGCCGGCCCGGCTTCGGCCATTCCTGGGCCAGCCGCGCGCCGTCCCAGAACCGGTCGCGCGCCTCCGGAAAGGTCGCGCCAAAGGCGAGGTTGGACTGGAGCCCGTTCACCACCGTCACCGGACGGTCGAGCGCGAGCAGCATGGAGCCGCTGTTCTCGAGCGGCCCTTCGTGCAGGACCTGATCGCCCGGCTCGAGCCGCAGCACGAGCGCCTGCGTCACCGTTCGCGTCGAGCGGCTGCGCGCGAAGAGCGCCATACCGTCGCCCGCCGTGGGCAGGAAGGCCAGCGCGACCGCGACGGCCGCCCATGCGCCGAGCGCGGGCCGCCGGCGCCACGCCGCCCACGCCAGCACGAGCGCGCCGCCGCCGAAGATCACGGTGCACGTGCGCAGCATCGGCACGTACATCTCGAGGGGCGCGCTCGGCGACGCCTGGCCCCGCGCGGCGAGGTTGCGCGTGGCGAGATCGACGTTG